>CANQDN010000014.1 GCA_947593275.1 uncultured Bacilli bacterium | reverse complement strand
TCTTTGATTTTACACCTTTCCAATATCCTGCCGAAGATATTGATGCTGCTTGGCGAACTACGCATTTTGATTATCATGCCATTGATGAAGATGTTTTAAAACTAGACATTTTAGGCCATACCGACCCAACTCAACTTCGAATGATTCAAGATATATCCGGAATAGATGTTACAACAGTTCCTTTAGATGATAAAGAAACAATGGGTATATTTTTATCTCCTGAACCTCTAGGAGTCACTAAAGATGAAATTATGAACGAAACTGGAACTTTAGGCGTTCCCGAATTTGGTACGCCATTTACAATCGGTATGCTTGTTGATACTAAACCTAAAACTTTCGCCGAACTAATAAAAATCTCTGGCCTCTCTCATGGAACTGACGTATGGCTAGGTAATGCTCAAGAATTAATCAAAAATAATGTTGTTCCTTTTAGTGATGTTATTGGTTGTCGTGATGATATCATGGTTTATTTAATGTATAAAGGAATGGCTCCAATTAAAGCTTTTAAAATAATGGAATTTGTTCGTAAAGGTAAAGCTTCAAAAGATCCTGAATCTTGGGCTAAATTTAAAGAAGAAATGGAAGAAGCCGGTATTGAAAAATGGTTTATTGACTCATGTGGTAAAATAAAATACATGTTCCCTAAAGCTCACGCCGCAGCCTATGTTATGAGTGCATTTCGTATCGCTTATTTTAAAGTTCATCACCCAGATGTTTATTATGCTACTTATTTTTCTACTCGTTTTGATGACTTTGATCTTGAAACCATGGTTAAAGGATATGACGCTATAAGAGCCAAAATGAATGAAATAATTGCTAAAGGTTTTAATGCTACCAATAAAGAAACAAGTGTCTTAGAAACTTTAAAACTTTGTTTAGAAGCAACTGCCCGTGGTTTCAAATTTGGTAATATTGATATAGAAAAAAGTGATGGTAAAAACTTTATTATCGCTCCCGATAAAAAAACTCTTATTTGCCCATTTCGCACATTAGATGGTCTAGGCGATTCAGTTGCTACTAAAATAATTGAAGAAAGAAATAAAAAGCCATTTTACAGTATTGAAGACTTTAGTATTAGGGGTCACGTTAATGGAACAACAATTGATAAACTAAAAGCCCTCGGAGTTTTTGGCACTTTACCTGAAACTAGTCAATTAAGTTTATTTGATTTTGCATAAATGTATAGCATATTAGAAATCTTTATGATATAATTAAATTGCTAAGTAAACTTCGTATTTACTTAGAATAACATACGGGCTTTTAACAAAAAGCTTGAGAAATAGGGCTAAGCCCTATTTTTAAATTAAAAAAAAATATTTAAATATCATCTCTTAATTTGACAATTTTTTTAAATCTAATAAGTTATAATTAAGATGGTGATATTATGATTATATATATAGATGTTGTTTTTATTATTAATTTTATCTTAGATTTAGCTCTTTTACTTACTGTTAATATTGCTCTTAAAAGATATCGCCAAATCCGTTATATGCTTCTTTCCAGTCTAATTGGTGAAGTATCTTTAATTAACTTATTTATTCCCCTAAATAGTGCTCTTTTATGCTTATTTAAGCTTATTATTGCCCTTATAATGGTTATCACAGCTTTCGGTTATAAAAATATTAAATATACCTTTTATAATGCTTTATACTTTTATATGACTAGTATAATCCTAGGAGGTTTCTTATATTTCTTAAAATTAGAATTCTCTTATAAAAATGATAATATTATCTTTTATTATGGCTCTTTAGGTCTAAATTATCTTTTTTTAATCATATTATCTCCCATTATTTTATATGTCTTTATAAAAAGTTTAAAAGCTTTAAAAGAAATAAAAAACTATTATTATTCTGTCTTAATCATGTTTGATAAAACTAATAAACTAAAACTAACTGGCTTCCTAGATACAGGTAATCGTCTTACTTCCCCTATAAGTAATAAACCCATAATTTTAATAAATAAAAAACTTCTTAAATCCGAAATTAATATTCGAAGTCCTATGTATATTCCCTATAATACTGTAAGTGGTCATTCTTTACTTTTAGTTATTAAACCCTATAAAATATATATAAATAAAAAAGAAATAAAAAACTATTTAATTGGTCTTACAGAAGATAGTTTTAATCTAAATGGTATAGAATGTCTCCTTAATTATAAAATATTGGAGGATATATGTTAAATAAAATTATATTATGGTTAAAAGAGAAATATAACGAATGCTTTTTTGTGGGCGCTACTGATAAACTTCCACCTCCATTAACCGATAGTGAAGAAAGAGATGCTGTAATAAAAGCCAATAAAGGGGATATTGAAGCTAAAAATAAACTGATTGAACATAACCTACGTTTAGTTGTCTTTCTTGCTAAAAAATATGAAAATACTGGCTATGATGTCGAAGATTTAGTAAGTATTGGTTCTATTGGCCTTATAAAAGGAATTAATACCTATAAACTAGATAAAAACATCAAATTAGCAACTTATGCATCTCGTTGTATTTCTAATGAAATATTAATGTTTTTAAGAAAAAATAAAAAAAGGAGAGGGGAGATAAGCTTTGAAGATGCTCTAAACTATGATGCTGAAGGAAATGAACTTCATCTTGAAGATATTCTCGGAACAGAAATTGATTATGTTCCCAATGAATATGAAAAAATTCTAAATAAAGAAATACTTGAAAAGGAGATAGGAGGCTTAGAAAAAAGAGAAAAAGAAATAATGACTTTAAGATATGGACTTAATAATACTGAAGAATTTACCCAAAAGGAGGTGGCTGAAAAATTAGGTATTTCTCAAAGTTACATATCTCGTATTGAAAAAAAAGTTATCAAAAAACTAAAAGGAACTCTAAAAACCTAAAAAGAGTTCCTTTTTAAATAAAAAAGATACAGATTAATCTTCTGTATCATCAAACCCTGGTATATTTGTCTCATATCTACTTTGGGCTTTAATAGTAAGACCACTACTCATATTATTTTTAAAAATACTATAAGCTGATTTTACTACAAATTTATAACTTGAACTACCACTTACTCGATAAGAGAAATGATTCTTAGTTGTAAATCCTAAACTTCTAAGTTTTGTTCCTCCACCATCTTCATCTTCTTCATCATCCACTATTAAATATACTTCATATCCAATTTCACCAATATTTTTAGTATTATAATCTAATCTGGCATTATAATATGTTTGTTTATATTTATCATAAAATTTCCAATAAGGCTCATTAAACATTTCTTCTAAATAATCCGGATTAATCGCATTAGGAGTTTCAATAGGATCCCATGATAATTCAATTTCATAACCATCATATGTATATTTTCCATTAGTAGGATTTTCAAGTTCACTAAAACGTGTTGATACTTCTGATGGCTCATAACCACTTACATAATATTCTGTTAATTTTAAATTATTTGGTGTATAATCACTCGCTAAGGCAGTTGGATAACTCTCTTTTTCAATAGTTACCGAAGTTACACCCGAAGGTTTCTCAAATTTTGAATTCTTCTTATATATTTTCGGAGCAACCGCGGCCATAATTCCATATCTCGCTGGGTTACCATTCGCACTTGTAAGATATGGCTTACCTATTCCTAAACTATCATAACCATACCAAAGAGCAATCGAATAATCCGGGCTATATGTTATATTCCAGTGATCTGGAGTAGCTCCTGGAATTTTCCAATTTTCTATACTCTCATCATCTAAAGTTGTAGTACCACCTTTCGCAGCTATTTCCGTTCCACTTATACTAAAGTTACCACCAACACCTCTAGAACCCGCTGTAACTAACATATTAGTAATTAAATAAGCAGTTTGTTCACTCATAACTCTTGTTCTTTCCACTTTATGCATTACGGTCTCATCAGTCTCTAAATAAACTACTTTAGTAAATGAATAAGGAGCAATATATTCCCCACCACGACCAAATGCCGCATAAGCTGCACTCATGGTAAGAGGATCTGCACATTCAACTCCACCAATGGCAATCGCTTCAAATAAATCTTTGCCATAATCTATTCCTAAACTATGAGCAAAATCTGCAATTTTATCCGTTCCAACTTCATTTGCTACTTGTTGAAAAGCTTGTACTGCTGGAATATTTCGCGAATCCACTAATGCTTCTCTCATCGTTATATCTCCAACATATCTATAATCATAATTTCTGACTGATTGCCCATTAGAATAAGTCCAAGGTCTATCTACAAATATTGTTCCTGTTGAACCATGCAAATACTCAATAAAAGGTCCATAATCAAATATTATCTTCGCTGTTGATCCCGGCTGTCTTTTAATCCCAGCTACTTTCCCCGCTGAATTAATATAATACTTTCCAACTGCTCTATTAAGTCCGGTTGGAACATAATTACGTCCTGGTGATAACGCTAATATCGCTCCATTTTGAGTATCTGTAACTGCCATACCAAATTGAACAGTATCTGTTGCAAACTTATATAAATCACCCTCCGCTAATTGATCTAAAACATCCTGAATATTTGTATCAATAGTTGTATATATAGCCATTGGCACTTTCCCAGGATCATCTCCCGTTTCTTCTTTTACTTGATATAATACAAAATCAATAAATGCTTGATATTTACTAGTTTCTTCATTACTATGATCCGCAAGTAAACTCTTAACCGGTACATCTTCTGCAAACTCTTTTTCTTCTTCCGTTATATATCCATGTCTTACCATCAGATTTAAAACGACACTTCTTCTTTCGGCTGCAGCTTCCGCATAATTATAAGGATTTAAGAAATAAGGATTATTAAACATACCTACAATTAAACTGGCCTCTGGTAAAGTTAAATCCGAAACCGATTTTCCAAAGAAATATTGACAACCTTGTTCTATTCCCGTAATACTTCCATTATAATAACTTGTTCCATTACCAAGCCACTGACTATTTAAATAAAACTCAATAATTTCTTCTTTAGTATAAACTGCCTCTAATTTGAATACAGACATATAAATATCTGAAGACTTTCTTATAATTCCTTTAATACCTTCCGAATCTACTGTCCCATTCGCATTTGTATTAAACTTATTTTTAATAACTTGCATGGAAAGGGTAGAAGCACCACCCGCATTTTGTCCCGCTAGTTGTCCTAAAGTAGCTTTAAAGAATCTTGCTGCATCAAACCCATTATGTTGGAAAAACCTCGAATCTTCCGTCGCTACTAAAGCATCCACTAAAACTTGTGGTAAATCACTATAAGTAACCAGTTCCGCATTCTCTTTTTTAGCTCCATTACCAATTCTTGCCAGTTCCGTCTTCCCATCACTCGCATATATTACACTTGCTTCTTTATTATATAACTCATCTGGTTCAAAATCCGGTGATGTAATAATTATATATAATGCAAAAGCTAAAGCTAAAGATGTAACTACAATCCCACAACTAATAATAAATATTAAAATTCCATTTTTAATACTAAACTTTCTTTTCTTCTTCACTTTTTCTGTCTTTTCATTTTTCTTCTTTTTAATTAGTTTCAAGTTAAATCAACTCCTTATATGCTTCATTTACACCTACAATATAATCAATTCCTATATTATAATTATAGTTTAATTTATAACCTTTATTATCAATAACTTTAAAAGGAATACTCTTTCTTGTTTCATTATCAATAAATTCGATTAAATCTTCCCCCTTAAATAAATAATATCCTCCATTCATGCTAATAATTAAAAAAACAATACCTCCATGTTTTAAGATTCTTCTTATATGCTTAATTTGATGATCATGAATATTATTTAAAGGAAATGAGGTTTTCCCATGACACTCTTTCGCATCAAACTCAATATATTTCTTATGATAAATTCCATTATAATCTAATGTTGATGGCTCTTTAAAATAAGCCTTCTTAATTAAAGCCTGACTATAATCTACATCTACAATCCCAATTGGGGTCGGTTTTTTATAGATTACAGCTATATCCTCATCTAAATAATATTTACAAGCCTCATTAATTAAAGCTTCTAAATTCATCCCTCTATTCTTATAATTAATTGTACTTTTATATGTTTTATTAACAAGTCCTGGATACTTCACATGCCCCACCTAAACTCATTATACTATAAAAAGAAGAAAAAGGCTAGCTAAAAACCCCGGTTTACTACTTTTTTACGTGACAAATTTAGAGAAGTTTTGTCGAATAAAAGGAAACAAGTGGAAATTAAAATTTAATTTTGTTATTATTCTTTTGGTGATGATATGAAAGATGATATTCTAATTAATGATATTATTAAAGAATTACAAGAAGTAATGTTAAAGTTTGATAGCTATTATTTTTTTAAAAATAGCCTAAAATAATCTAGATTAGTGTAAATATACACTTTTTTATTTGGAACTTAAAAGCGTAATGTTGACAAAAACCCCTAAAAAATTATATAATGGTGATATAAAGGAAGTGAAGCAATGTATAGCGATAAGATTTATTTAACTCCTCAGGAAATACTAGATAAAGAATTTAAAATTGATGCGAGAGGGTATAGACCTCAAGAAGTTGATAAGTACTTGGATATGGTTATACGGGACTATACGGAATTTATAAGCATTATTAAAAAGAATGAAAAGGAAATTAATGACTTAACCGAAGATAATCAAAAACTTAAAGCCGAGATTAGATCTTTAAGAGAACAACTAGTCGCAAGTGAATCTGAAACTGGTTCTAATACTAATAATGTTGATTTACTTCGCCGAATTAGTAAATTAGAAAAAGTAGTTTTTGGTAAATATGAATAATATACGGACAAATGCTGCATAAGTATTATGTAGAGGAAAGTCCATGCTCACAAAGTCTGTGATGACTTTAGTGTTCGTGCTTAGGGAAAAAATAACCTAAGGTAGATTTATCTAACGGCGAGGAACAATCCTAAAAGATTCTCATGGATTAAGTACTCATAAAGTGCCATAGTAACGTACAATCTGGAAACGGAGGAAATGGAACGCGGTAAACCCCACGAGTGAGAAATCCAAATTTTGGTCGGAGAGCTCTTACAAAAGAATCAAATGGCGTAAGGGACTAGGAAACTAGTAGATAAATATTTGTCAACCTTTAATAAAGGTACAGAACATGGCTTATGTATATTATTTTATTTTTTAGAAAGTGAGTGTTACACTTGGATAGTATTGGAAGTACTCTTCGAGAGGAAAGAACAAAAGCAGGAGTAAGTATTGAGGAAGCATCCTCGGACTTAGACATTAAACAAGAATTTCTGCTTAATATTGAAGATGGGAAAATTGGTTGTTTTAAAAATATTTTAGAACTTAAAACCTATATTACTAATTATGCTAAATATTTGGGATTAGATAGTACAAAATTAATTGATAATTTTAATGAATATATGTTTGAATATACATCTAAAATTCCGATTAAAGAAATTGAACGTCAAGCCCAAAAAGAAGCAGGGAAAACTAATAAAGTAGCTAGTCCCTATACTCGTAAAACTAGAAAATATAGTACTAAATATTATTATGCTATATATATAGTTATTTTCTTATTAGTAATATTAGCAATTATCTGGAGTATTAAACAAATCACCATTGATAGTCATGAAGCAAATGTTATAAGTTATGTAAATTTTAAGTAGTGGAGGTTATTATGAATTTACCCAATAAGTTAACAATAGGTAGAATAATTACTGCCTTAATAATAATTATTATGTTATTAGTTCCATGGTATAATCTTGGAATTAATTTCCCAGAATATCAAATCGCTGGTCGAATAGTCATTAATTTAAAATATATTATCGCTGGCATCTTATTTATCGCCGCGGCAATTACTGATTTCTTTGATGGTAAAATAGCCCGTAAAAGAAATTTAGTGACAGACTTTGGTAAAGTAATGGACGCTATCGCTGATAAAGTCTTAGTAAATGGCTTACTTATTATTCTTGCGTATGATGGCTTTATAAGTATTGCTATTCCTGTTATTATAATTACTCGTGATATCTTTGTTGATTCATTTAAAATGGCAAGTGGTAATAAAGGTAAAGTAGTCGCTGCCTCATTTACCGGTAAAGCTAAAACTATGTGCATGATGATCGGTATGGCTCTTACCATGTTTTATAACCTACCATTTGAACTTATCGGCGTTAATGTGGGTTATGCTCTAATTATTATTGCCACTATTTTATCTGTTATAAGTGCCGTTGAATATTACTTTAATACCAAAGATTCTTTTAAAGCTAAATAAAAAAATTAGACAGGGTGGTTAAAAATGATTGAAAAAATTACTGATTATTTAGATAAAAAATATTTTATTAAAAAGTTAAAAGAAGGAAATGCTAAAGAAATAAGCTTATTTTTAAGAGAATATCCTTTACCATCTTTAACTAATACCGAAAAAGAAGACTTAATCAAACTTTTAATTGATACGTCTTATATATCTACTTTATGTTCTTTACTTTTATATTTAGAACCTAAATATATTAAAGAAATTTTAAACTTGTGTCCATGTTATAATTATGAATACACTTTTGCTGAAGTTTTAAAAAAAAGAAGCAAAGAAATTTTGGATTGTGCTTTAACTCTTAAAAATGAACATCTACTGCTTGCAATCGCCTCCATTGATACATATAAACATGTTTTAGATACCGAAGATTTAACTAAAATGAAATCTTATCTTTTAAATTTAAACTTAAATAAAAGTATCTTAAATATTATTTCTGCTCCCCGTTATTTAAGTAAAGAATTTGAAGAAAAAATAATCACAGGAACTGATGAGGAAATCTTAAATTTTTTAAAACTTAAAAACTCTTCTTACATTAAAGAGTTTCTAACTAAATATCTTTTAAGAATTTATTTTCCAACCTTTAATAAAATAGTAGCGGTTTATAAAGATGATGAAGAAATATATGATTATTTACTTAATATGATCTTAAATAATTGTATATGGATGAATAATGAAACAAGAAGCGAATACTTATTAACTATGCTAAAAGCAAGTAAAAAGGCCTATTTTCTAATCACAACGAGAATTTTAAGCCTCCTAGATAAAGAGAATCTCCCTCTTATTAAAGAAACTATGAATGAATTAACCGAAGAAGAACAAAATACCATTTGTATAGATACTATAAACAAAAATGATTTAAAAAGTATTTATAACCTCGCTATTACCACTGATTGTATTTCTACTTATAAATTAATTGATATAGTCTTAAATAATGATACTATATCTTTTGATCTAATCACCCAGTTAGTCGGTAATTTAAAAGGTCGCTTCTTAAGTTATGCTTTATCAAAAATAATCAAAACAAAAGGTTCAAAATACTACTTACATATAATTAATCGCCTATATTTAGAAGGCAATATTAAATTTATTTCATCTATTGAAGCTATCTTTATCTATGGTTTTGAATCTTTATTTGATAAAACTATTCTAAAAAGATTAAAAGCCTATATCAATCCTCAAGAAACCAACTTAAAACTAACTCGCAACAAATAATCTGTAAATTTGTGTAAACAAAAAGAATTTTAATCAATAAATATTTGTATTTTATAATAAATATAATATAATTATTTTAGGAGTCAAGAAAATGAATACTAATAAAAATATTGAAGATTTAATTTTTAAAAGTTATTTAGAAGAAATATTGCAAAATAAAAAGTATTTAAAAATGAATAGATATTTACAACATGGTAATACTAGTTGTCTTTTGCATTCTGTTGCGGTCGCTTATTATAGTTATCGTGTAAGTAAGTTTTTAAAGCTTAACATCCATGAAAGAGAATTAATAAGAGGAGCTCTTCTCCATGATTATTTCTTATATGACTGGCATCAAAAATATAAACCCAGCCGAAAAGAAGGCTTCCATGGTAGAATCCATCCTAAAATTGCTCTATTTAATGCTCGTAAAGCTTATAACTTAAATCATATAGAAGAAGATATTATTATAAAGCATATGTTTCCTCTTACCTTTTATCCTCCTAAATATAAAGAAAGCGTTATAGTTTGTATAGTAGATAAATTTTGTAGTATTTATGAAACATTTAATAAAAATGCTTATTTAAAAATAACTGATCGAGTAGTAGAAAATAAAAAAGAACGCCGTATGGTGGCTAAAAAAATCAATTTATATAGTTAAGAGCACTAATCCATGCTCTTTTTTTAATTTTATAGACATATAATTAAATGGTGATTATATGTTTATTGCTCATCGGGGAGTTGTAAAGCCGGGTATCAAAGAAAATACCATCCCAGCTTTTTTAAGCGCTATAAAAAGCCCTAAATATGCTGGCTTTGAGTTAGATATCTATACAACTAAAGATAAAGAATTTGTTATCCATCATAACCCTTTATTAGATGGAAAAATGATTTGGCAGTATACTTATAAAGAATTAAAACAAAAAGGAATACTTAAACTAGAAGAAGCCTTAAAACTTAAAACTGATAAACTTATTTTAATTGATATTAAAGATTTAAATATAGATACTGCTAAATTAACCCATTTACTTGGAAAATATGCAAATAAGAATATCTATGTCATGAGTTTCTTTAATAGTGTTATAAAAAAGTTTAATAAAAGAACTTTTAAAATAGGCATCTTAAATTATATTTTAAATAGTTCTAATACTTATAATTATGATTTTATTGGTATATTATATGATGTTGCAAGTAATAATTTAATTGATAACTTTAAAGAATCCAACATCGAAGTATTATTATACGCTTTAAATAAGAAAGATAAGTTTATATATAAAGATATATATTATATTGTTGATGATAAATTACTTCACCTTTAATTTCTTTTTAATAAGAAAAATAAACGGAAAAATAATAATAATAGAAGATATAAACCCCACAAAAGGGAGAATATAATACATTTTAAGTTCATTTACATAATTATAAGAAAAAATAGAATCAACAATAATACAAGTAATAAAAAGAATTATTCCGGTAACTAATTTCTCTTTCTTTTGAGGTAAAGACTCTTTTAAAGAATAAATAGCCATACTACTCGTAATAAATAAATCAAAGATCCAAACAGTCGAAAAGATATTTTCCACTTTTTCAATAAATTTAAACAACTTAATTTGTTTTAACATCATATATTCCGGAAACCGAAATATTCGCATCAAAGAATCCCCAAATACCCCATTAATCCATATAATAGTAAGAATAATAATAACTCCCGATAAAATATAATATTTATGATAATTTTTAATATTATTAGAAAGATGTAAACTTAAAATATTTGGAAAAGCACTAATCCCCGCAAAAGCACAAGCACTAAAAATAAAGTCTTTAAAAGTATTAGTTAAAATAGGAAAAAAATTCGTTATATTAAAAGTATTTAAAAGCCCCAAAAAACCTAAAACAGTAAAAACTAAACTTAAAGGTAATAGAATACTTGCAACTTTATTAATATTATTAAGTCCTTTAAAAGCTAAATAACAAGCCAAAATAATATAAGGAATTATAACATAATATTCCGGGGAACTAATAAGAAGAAAACTTATAACAAATACTATATATATAATAAGGGTATAAAGTAAAATCAAATAACTTATAAGAAACATTAAAATCCGTGTAATAAAACCAACTATTTTATCTTTTTTATATAAAGATATAAGACTAGTTTTAGGTTTATTTTTTATTATATAAGCATAAAAATGCGTAATAATAATTCCCAAAAGAAGACCCAATAAAGCCCCAAAATAAGCATCTTTACTACTACTAGAAATTAATAAAGATATCCCAAAACCCAAAAATAAACTTCTAGTTAAAAAGTAGACTATACTCGCATTTTCTTTCATTCTTTCACCTCAAAAATTAAACCTTTCTTATTTATTTTTAAATCAATCTTATATATAAACTCTTGATTAGTCCACAAAAAATATAAAGGTTTATGATATTTATTATAATAATTTTTACCTATTTTTAAAGCATTAGACTCCTTATTCTTTAAAATAGTTATAATATCATCTAATTTATGTTCAATTATATTCGTAAACTTTTTTTCTAATATTTCATAAGTTTTAATATCTTTTAAATCATAAGCACAATTATTCTCATTTATTCTTGCACTTAAATGGCCCGTTATAAGAGTATTTTGATTATTAGGATTAATTGAAATATCTGATTCATAAATAGATATAATTATCTTATCTTTTCCACAAGTATCTTCAAATAATACAGTCTGAGCCGGAAAATTATTCAGTAAATTTAATATTTGGGATTCTTTAATATCTAGAATATCTACAAGTTTAAAATCTTTAAAAATACCCACACCCATTAAAGTTATTTCCTCATCTTTTAAAGTAAAAACCGGCATAATCGCATCTTCTCCCTGAGTTAAAATATTATTTAGACTTTCCGTAAATAAATTGTAATAAGACGCACTAGAAGACTTTTTATTATGCTCTAAAAGATCACTTATAAATGTGGACGCAACCGGTTTTTCTTCACTTGTTTTACTAATTAACTCTTTAGCTTTAACATCTTTGGCAATACTTAAATACACTTCATTTCGAAATTTCGAACTTCTAATAATATATTCTGCTACTTCTTCTAAATGTTCTTTAGCTACTTCTTCACTTATTACCACCACTTCCGTATGTTCAAAGTAGGGTATTTTATCCATATGATTACCATTATTATTAAAAGCTTCTACTAAAGTTTTCCCTGATGCACTTATATTATAACTCGAAGTAGCCCCCGATGTTTCTCCTTCTTTTTTAGTACTCATAACCTCAAAAGTAACAATATATTTACTCTCTTCATAATCGATTCCCACTCCCGATATTATCGCAAGATCATTTAATTCATTATAATCATAGCAACCACTTAAAATAAAAGGAATAATTAAAATAATTAAGATCTTTTTCATATAGCATCCCCACTTTTAGTTAAATTATTTGGAGCTAACATCGCACTCCTTTTTGTATCTTTTTTCATCGGTTTTTTAAGAATAGTCTTAAAGAAATAGTTTTTCCCAAAAGGGGCAATTGGAAAGAAATAAGGCTTATTAAAGGTTTTTATATCGGTTATTTTAATTAGAAAATAGATTAACCCAAATATTATTCCTAAAATACCATAAAAAGCCGCAAAAATAAGAAAATAGAAGCGACAATATCTTAAAGCACTAGCAACTTCCACTTCGGTAAATATTAAACTAGCCATAAAGGTAAGCGCAATAACAATAATCATAATCGGGGATACAATCCCGGCTGATACTGCTGCATCACCTAAAACTAACGCTCCTAAAGTAGAAATTGCACTCCCATAAGAATTAGGAAACCTAATGTCAGATTCTCTTAACATTTCACAGACAAAAAGCATGATAAAAGCTTCCACTATAGCCGGGAAGGGTACTCCATCTCTTTGAATACTAAAACTAACTAAAAGGGGAGTAGGAATAGTCTCTTGATTATATGTTATAAGCGCAATATATATCGCTGGAGCCATCATCGAAAGAAAAAAACAGCTAAATCTTAATATTTTTAAAAAATTTATATTCGTACTTTTATTATAACTATCCGCACTAGGATTAATAAAATCAGCAAAAAAAGCCGGAATAATAATTGCAAAAGGAGAAGTATCCACTAATAAAGCAATTTTACCCTCTAATAAAGCTTTAGATACATTATCCGGTCTTTCAGTTAAAATATAAGTTGGAAAATGTACTTTATTTTCTTTACTAATTAACTGCCCTAAATTCGCACTATCAATAATCCCATCAATATCTATAGAAGAGATTTTTTCCTCTATTTCTTCCACTATTTCCATATCTGCAATATCTTGAAAATAAAATAAACCCACTTTAGTTTTCGTTTTTCTCCCAATTGTAAACTCTTTCGTTTTTAAAGTATTACTTTTTATTCTTCTTTTAACTAACCCCGTATTTATTTGATAATTTTCTGTAAAAGCATCTTTAGGTCCATTCGTGGTTGGCTCTGTATTCGGATTACTAATACTTCTATTTATATCTGCTTTAACCTCAATTGCAATAATCTCATTACCTAAAACTACTATACTAAACCCATTAGTAATATAGTATTCTATTTCTTCATAACTATTTAAAATAACCGTATTAGGCCCTGGTAAAATACTTTCTAAGTTGTATATCTTTTTATCTTTTTTCGTACTTAAATTACTCAAATTCTTTAAAATATAATCATTTACTTTATCACTTGATGAAACCGTCTCTAAATAAACAACATAAACAGTTTTTAATATATTTAATTTTACTTTCTTAATAATTAAATCCGGAACTCCACTAAATTCCTCTCTTAATCTTTTTATGATCTTATTTTCCATATAATCCACCTATCTTTATTATTAGAAGAAAACCAAATAATATTCTTTTTTAAACTTTTAATTTTAAAAAACTTGACTTAAAAGCTTATTTATTATATACTCTAGTAGTGAGGCAATTTGGAGTAGTACTCAAGAGGCTGAAGAGGGGTCCCTGCTAAGGATCTAGGTCGGCGAATGCTGGCGCGGAGGTTCAAATCCTCTCTACTCCGCCATTTTAAGTAATTTAAAAGTTCTTTGGAACTTTTTTATTTTAAATAAAGGAAAATATAGCCCAAAGAAAAGGGGATTATACCCCAATTGAAGAGTTTTTTAAAAAAGAACAGAAAGAATATTATAATAAAGTAAAAGATCTTATAAATTAATTATTTTTTAGGTGGTACTAAATCTATACCACTTTTTTTATTAAAAGGATTACATTTAAGTAGTCTTTTTATAGTTAAATATAAACCTTTAAATAAACCATGAGTTTCTAAAGCTTCTATCGCATAATTGCTGCATGTTGGATAGAATCTACATCTATTATGAAAATCTCCTGGAATACTTTGATAAAGTTTAATTATTTTAATTAAAATTCTTTTCATAAAACAAATCACATAACCATTTTATCAAACTTTCGCATATAATACTATAGTAAATTAAAAGTCTATCAAAATTAAGTTTAAGCTTAAAATAGGCTCTTTTTTTACCAAAAATTAGTATTTTACATTTTTTAAAAATTTATATGATTACATATTGACTTATTAGGTCAATATATGCTAAAATGTTAGACGAAGGAGGAAGAAGATGAAAAATCTCAAAGGGTTATTAGGTTTAGGTTTAATATCTGTAGTTGCTTTTGTAGCTATAGGTAATGCAAGTGCTGCCCAAATTGAGGCAGATGACGTATGTCAAGCTGGTGAAGTTGCTGGCGCTAAAGCTTATGTTAGATTAACTAAAACAGGTGCAGATAAATG
>CANQDN010000013.1 GCA_947593275.1 uncultured Bacilli bacterium | reverse complement strand
TAAGTTCATTATCTCCTATCGCTGTTACTTTTATTATACTTGGTTCTTTATGACCGGGAAGCATTCCTTCATAGTTTGGAAACTGTAATGTTCCTTCTACTTTTACTTCTGAATTTTTGATATTCGCTGTTATTACACTTGTTGATGCTCCTTCTCCACTTGTAAGCATTTTACCTACAAAATAAGCCATACTTATTCCACCAACTAATAGTAACATTCCCACTATTATCATTAATCTTTTATTCTTTTTCATATTTCACCTCAATTATTATTTTTAATATTATATCATTTTTGCTGAATATTGTACATACTTTTTCAAAAAATAATATATTAAAGAGTAAAATATTAACAATGGAGATAATATAATATGGAAAAAATAGTAATGTCTATAACAGAACGTTTAAAAGAAATAAGAACCTATCATGATCTATCACAAAAATATATTGGTAGTATTTTAAATATTACTCAATCAACTTATGTTTCTTATGAAACTAATCGGCGAATTATTCCTTTAAAGCATTTAAATACATTAGCTAATTTTTATAATGTATCAACAGATTATCTTCTAGGTTTAACTAATAAAAGTAAAAATACGGAAGCGATAAAATTAGATGCGAAAAAGATAGGCAATCGTTTAAAAGATTTTAGAGAAAGTGCGAATTTAACGATAAGAGAGCTCGCTAAAAATTTAAATATAGATAATTCATTAATAACAAAATATGAAAAAGGGTTAACTTTAATTAGTACTCACGTTTGCTATGATATTGCTAGAAAATATAATATTTCAGTTGATTGGCTTTTAAATAAAACTGAGGATAAAGAAATATAAACTTCATCAAACCTTCACAATTTTTTGCTTGACTAAAGTGTATTATTTTCATATAATTCTATTAGCTTATATATAAAGGAAGGATAAATATGTTAGAACTTAAAAATATAACTAAGAAATATTTAAGTGGAGTAAATACAGTTACTGCTTTAAAGGGTATATCTTTAAAATTTCGGGAAACGGAATTTGTAAGTATTTTAGGGCCTTCTGGATGTGGGAAAACTACTCTTTTAAATATTATTGGTGGGTTAGATAATTATACTTCAGGAGATCTTATTATTAATGGGAAATCTACAAAGCATTTTAAAGATAAAGATTGGGATACTTATAGGAATCATAGTATTGGATTTGTTTTTCAAAATTATAATTTAATTCCTCATCAAACTGTGCTCGCTAATGTAGAACTTGCTTTAACCTTAGCGGGTGTTAATAAAGCTGAAAGAAGACGAAGAGCGATAAAAGCTTTAAGAGATGTGGGACTAGAAGATCAGATGCATAAGAAGCCTAATCAAATGAGTGGTGGACAGATGCAGAGGGTTGCAATTGCAAGAGCGTTAGTTGGAAATCCAGATATTTTGCTGGCAGATGAGCCTACGGGAGCGTTAGATACTAAAACAAGTGTCCAAATTATGGATTTATTAAAAGAGATTGCTAAAGAAAAATTGGTTATTATGGTTACTCATAATCCGGATTTAGCAAATGCTTATTCAACAAGAATTATAAAACTACTAGATGGTAATGTAATTGATGATTCTAATCCTTATCAAGATATAGAGCAAAATAATGATAATAAAACAGGAAAAACGAATATGTCTTTTTTAACAGCTTTATCTCTTAGTTTAAATAATCTTTTAACTAAAAAAGGGAGAACTATTTTAACGGCTTTTGCGGGTTCGATTGGAATTATTGGGATTGCTCTTATTTTATCTTTATCTAGTGGAATGCAAAAATATATTGATAGTGTAGAAGAAGATACACTTTCTAGTTATCCAATAACTTTGCAGGAACAAACGATGGATACTACAGCTTTACTGGAGGCTGCGGCAGGTACTAGTTACGATTTAGAAAGCGAAGATGACGGGAAGATTCATTCTTTAAATATTACTAATGATATGTTAAGTTTAATGAGTAAAGGATCTCGGACTAATAATTTAGAGGAATTTAAAAAATATATTGATACTAATAAAAATGAATTTAATAAATATATGAATAATATTAGTTATAGTTATAATTTAAATTTAAATATATATAAGAAACAAGATAATGGTTATGAACAAGTAAGTCCGGATCAAATAATGGAAAAAATGGGACTTTCTAAGATGAATGAAATGAGTAGTATTTTTAGTGGGGGAATGAGTAATTATAATGCTTTTTCAGAAATGTTAGATAATCAAGATTTAATTAAAGAACAATATGAGATTTTAGCGGGTAATTTACCACAGGATTATAATGAAATAGTTGTAGTAGTTACTAAAGATAATAAGATTAGTGATTATACTTTATATTCTTTGGGATTATTAGATAGTGATCAATTTATTAAGAATTATGAAGCTTTAATGAAAGGTGAAGAAATTGGAGAGTTGGAGCCAATAACTTATACTTATCAAGAGTTATTAGATTTAAAGTTTAAAGTTTTACTTAATACGGATTATTATGTGAAAAATAATGGGATTTGGTTAGATTATAGTAAAGATGAAAATTATTTAGAAAGTAAGCTTGATAAAGCTTTAGAATTAAAGGTTGTAGGTATTATTAAACCGAAAGAAGATACACTTTCTAATACTAATAGTTATGGAGGAATTTTTTATACATCTAAATTAACTAAATATGTAATTAATGAAATAAATGATAGTGAAATTGCTAAAGAGCAGAAAAATAATCAAGATATAAATGTATTTACGGGGAATAAGTTTTCGAATCAAGAGTTTGATATTAATAGCTTAAGTAAAGAAGAATATCAATATTTGCAAAGTTTAGCTTTGAGTGATCCGGAGATGCTTTCGGAAATAATTAAGAATTATCAAGAGAATGCGACTAGTACTTATGAGAGTAATTTAGAGAAATTGGGGATTGTTCAGTTAGATAAGCCAAGTGGAATTAATATATATGCAAAAGATTTTGATTCTAAAGAGGCTTTAAATGATTTAATTAAACAATATAATAAAGATAATTCTGAAGAAAATCAAATTACTTATACAGATTTTATTGCAGTTATGATGAGTGGAGCTTCAAGTATTATTAATATTATAAGTTATGTTTTGATGGCTTTTGTTAGTATTTCTTTAGTTGTATCATCAATTATGATTGGAATTATTACTTATATATCTGTTCTTGAAAGGACAAAAGAAATTGGTATTTTAAGAGCTATTGGAGCATCTAAAAAAGATATATCAAGAGTATTTAATGCTGAGACTTTGATTGTTGGGGCGACTGCTGGTTTATTGGGTATTTTAGTAACTATAGTATTAAATATACCAATTAATATGATTATTAAAGGTTTAACGGATATATCAGGTATTTCTAAATTACCATTTGGGGGAGCAGTAATTTTAATTATAATTAGTATATTACTTACAGTAATCGCAGGACTTATACCAGCTAGAATGGCTAGTAAAAAAGATCCAGTAGAAGCTTTAAGAACGGAATAAAAAAAAGATTGGCTAGCAACCAATTTTTTTAATTTTCATAGTCTTTAGTAGTATATTTTTTACATTTAATGTAAGCATCATATTTAACTACCCCATCAAGACGAACTACAACATAACCATCACAAGTATCACCATCAAGTTTTAAATCATCTTTTAAGTAACCTTTTTCCATTAATTCTTTTTTGGTAATTTTAAGATTGCTACCATTAGTTGGATAATAAGATTCATTAGATGTGTATTTTTCAGTTTCAGTGATAAATTTATCTTCTAAAGTTTTATAGTTTTTATTAATATTTTTTAGCATAAAACCGAGAATTGTTAAGAGAGTTATAACTATAAATACTATTATTCCCCAGATAATAAATAAAATATTATTTTTTGGCATTATTGATTCACCTCTTCATAACCAGGAGTTGTATAACTAGGACAACTAATATAAGCATTAATGTTTCTTACAGCTTTAGATTTATTTACAGTTACATAGCCTTGGCAGTCTCTTCCTACAGGGTCTATTAAACTAACCCCTAAGCCATAGTTTTTCATTAAATCACTGGTAATAATTATATTTTCACTGGTTAATGTTCCTTCGTAATAATTATCTAAATAAGTTTGAGCATTTGTTTTTAAATTGTTTTCTAAATCATGATAATAATCTTGGTTGTTACCCATATCATTATACATATTATAGATATAATAAATGGCGATTAAGAGAAATAGAGCAAGAATACCCATTAGGACAAGCATTTCAATTAGTCCCCAACCTTTTTTATTTAACATTTAAACCACCTAAATGTATTATACCTTTTATTTTATATTTTAGCAATTTAAAAAGAACTAATTTGTTCTTTCTTTGATAAAAAATGGGCCAAATTCTAAATCGGTATTAATACTTGTGCGATCATATCTATACATCTTATAGCCAAGACCAGTACAGGAATAGACCTTTCCATCATCATATTCAGTTACTTTTTCAGATATACAAAAGATTAAATCTTTAGATTGTCTTGCACGGAAATAATCAATAAAAAACATAATTATCCAAACTATAACAAGAGTTAATAAGATTAGTTTAAGTATATCACTTTTACGCATTTCTTTTAAATTTATTTTCATAATACCTACTCCTATTTTAATTATATCATTTAACATAAAAAAATCAAGTATAACCCATTAAATTTGACAATCTACTAGTTAATATGATATACTTATATATGTTAGAGGGAGGTATAAAAATGGATAAAGAACCATTAAGAATTCAAGAATTGAAGGAAAAACAGAATATTGTTTTAAAAGAGACTAATGAAATGTTTGTTACAAGTACTATAGACAAGATTAGTTTATCTTTTTTGGAAAAGTGCTATTTAGATTTTCAAAAAGGTGTGTCTTTAGATTGTAATGAAGAGGAATTAGTTAAGCTGGGAAATAATTTAACTAAGAAAGAAGTTATTACTTTTACTCCGGAGCAAAAAGAGAGAGTAGCAGAAATAACAACTGAAATTACTAAATATATTAGTGAGAGACAAGCTAAAAGTTTATAATATGTGAGTAATCCCTTTTTAGGGATTTTTTTTAGGTCAAAATAAAAGGATTGCTCCCCTTTTTTGGGACAATCCTTAAATAATTTAGTGAATCAATTATTAAGCAAGTTCTACTTCTGCGCCAGCTTCTTCAAGTTGTGCTTTTAGAGCTTCAGCTTCTTCAGATGGAATATTTTCTTTTAAGTTTCCACCATTATCAGCGATGGCTTTAGCTTCAACAAGACCAAGACCTGTAACTTCTTTAATAATTTTAATAACAGCAATTTTATTGCCACCTGCACTTTTTAAAACAACAGTTTTGGTGCTAGGTCCTTCTTCAACTGCGCTAGCTCCTGGAGCAGCTGCAACAGCTACAGCACTTGGATCAACTCCAAATTCTTCTTTCATTGCGTCAACTAATTCTTTTACTTCAAGAATAGTCATTTCTTTTAATGCACTAATAAAATCTTCTTTAGTTAATTTTGCCATTTAATCTCATTCCTTTCTAATTTTCTAATTTTTCGGCATATAAATTTAAACCAATCGCTAAATTTCTTACATGTTCCATCATACCTGCAGCAAGCATTGTAAGTAGGCCTTCGTATGAAGGAATAGAAGCGTATTCTTTAATTACTGCAAGATCTGCAGGTTCACCATTAATTAAACCTACACGAATATGCATTTTTTCGTGGTCTTTAGCAAATTCAGTAATTACTTTGATTGGTTCAAGTAAATTTTTACCAAACATAATTGCATTTGGTCCTTCTAAGAAACCATCTAAGCTTATTTTAATATCATCTAGAGCTCTTTTTAAAAGAGTGTTTTTGTAGACTCTAACTTCAGCTTCGGTTTCTCTTAGCTTTTTTCTAAGTTCACTAACTTCACTAACTGTTAGGCCTTGATATTCGAATAAAATAACAGATTCGCTATTTTTAAGTTTATCAGTAATTTCACTAACAATAGCTTTTTTAGTGTCAATGATTTTGCTACTTGCCATATTCTCCTCCTCTAAATTTATTTAAAAAAGCTTCCGGATGGGAAGCATAAAGACTTACTCCCCTCGGTAGGATTATTAAAGTATTTACTCCCTACTGTCTTTGGTTCGCTTTTTTAATACTATTATTATATTATATTTTTAGTTAAATGTCAAAAGCATTTTTATCTATACGGATACTAGGACCCATAGTTGTAGATATTGCAATACTATTAATAAATACACCTTTAACACTAGCTGGTTTAGATTTAGCAACAGTTGTTATAACATAATTTAAGTTTTCACTTAATTTATTTTCATCAAATGATGCTTTACCAATGATTGTATGAATGTTACCAAAACTATCAGTTTTATAAGCGATCATACCTTTATTAATATCATTAACGGCTTTTTCAACATCAGTAGTTACTGTACCAGTTTTAGGGTTAGGCATTAAACCTTTTGGACCTAAAATCTTACCAATTTTACCTAGTTCAGGCATCATGTCAGGAGTCGAAACAATAACATCAAATTGGAACCAATTTTCATTGGCAATTTTATCTATCATGTCTTTATCACCAACATAAGTTGCTCCGGCAGCTTTAGCTTTCTCGGCTGCATCACCTTTAGCAATAACTAACACTCTTTTGGTTTTTCCTGTTCCATTTGGAAGTACAAAACTACCTCTTAAGTTTTGATCAGATTTTTTCGCATCAACGTTTAATTTGATTGCTACTTCAACAGTACTATCAAATTTCGTAATACTTGTTTCTTTTACTAATTTTATAGCTTCTTCTAAAGAATAAGTTTTATTACGATCTATCTTTTTTGATGCTTCCACATATTTTTTACCGTGTTTACTCAAAATATTTCCCTCCTATCTGTGGTTTTTTAGGATTTCTTTTATTCTAAATTAATTTTCTTCGTTAGTTTCTTCAGTTTCTTCTGAACCTTCTACTGGAACTTCAGCATTAAATTCTTTAGCTTCTTCTTCCATCTTAGCAAGTTCAGCATCACGTTTGGCCATTTCAGCCTCTTCACGACGAGCTTCTTCAGCTTGTTCTGCTAATTCTTTATCATTAACACCTTTTATGGCAATTCCCATATTACGAGCTGTTCCTTCAATAATATTCATAGCAGCTTCAACATCATAAGCATTTAAATCTGGTAATTTAGTTTCCGCGATTTTCTTTAAATCTTCTTTAGAGATAGTTGCAACAATTTCATTAGCTCCCTTAGTAGATCCTTTTTGAATCTTAGCAGCTTTCTTAAGTAAGAATCCAGCTGGTGGAGTTTTAAGAACAAAATCAAAGCTTCTATCATCATATACGGAAATTTCACAAGGAATTACATCACCCATTTTGTCTCTAGTTGCATCATTGAACTTAGTACAAAATTCTTGTAAGTTTACTCCGGCTGGTCCTAAAACGGTTCCAACTGGTGGAGCTGGTGTTGCTTTTCCTGCTTCAATTTGAAGTTTAATTCTTTTTACGACTTCTTTTGCCACGAAAACACCTCCTATATTTTTATTGTCTTCGAGTGTAGTGGTATAGGGCAAATCCTATTTCCCTCCCACTAAACTATATGCAAACATAAAATTTGCTAATTATGATAATACCACGAATAAGGGATAAATGCAAGCTTTTTGTTAGAGTTAGAGGTTAAATGATTGAGCGAATTTCTCGTAACTTATAATCTTACCAGTTTCGGTTTCTTGCCAGCCTTGAAATTCATGAGACCAAAGGCTTAATTCTTTGGCAGTTTTATCTTTTAGCTTGTTTTTTACTTCATTCATTAATTTTATTTCATCTTTAGTAAATAAAGTTAAATCTGACTTTCTTGTACCTTTATATTTTATTTTTTCTTCATCCTTTAATAAGATGTTTTCGGTGGTTATTTCGCCACTTTTAAGCATAGTATTTAAAACGGAATTATATTGATCTACAACTGGGCCAAAAGGTAATTTAGCGTATTTAAAGTTCGTTATAGATTTATAGGTATTTTTATAGCTTAAAAAATCACTAGCAAATAGCATTTTTAATAATTGCACAATATATAATGATTTATCTTCTAAGAAAAACAATATAACATTGCGAGATTTAATATCTAAATTTAAGTTAACTTTGTTTATTATTTTATAATATATATCATCAGGAATATTTACCCTATTTAAGTTTAATAAATCCCAAAAATAGTCTTTATCTTCTTGAAGTTTTATGTAGGTTTTTAAATATTCGCCACTTGGAATTTCTTCTTTATTTTCGTATCTTACGATGCTTTTTTTACTCCAACCGAGGGCAAGAGAAAATAGTTCTTGACTTAGATTAAGTGATTTTCGAATAGTTAAAAAGCTATCTAAAGTTAAATTATAAAAATTTAAGTAACCATTATATATTTTTTCTAAATCTTTATCGATATCATCACTTGGTAATTCATTACCACATAAAGCGCAATAATAGATAGTTTCTTTTATTAGGAAGGTTTTATTGCGATAGTTATACTTTCTTTCTTCTTCTTTTTGGTTAAAAAATACATCTTTATTGCAGTTATAGCAATATTTTTTCATTGTGATCACCTCTTTGTGTTACTTTTATGGAAGGAAATACATACAGCACCTTTTTCATTTAAAGTTAATTTTATATAAGTTTTTATTCCATTTACTTGAGTTATAAATTCATATATATCATCATTATAGTCACATCTTTTATCGTGGTCTCTACTAATATTAAAACAATCATGAGCTTTTAAGAGTAAAAGATAATCTGCGACTTCTTTACTTTTAACTATTCCTAAATCTAATAAAGCTTGTTTGTAATTTACTTTTTTATTATCATATCTTATATCATTTCTTGGAACTAAAAACCAACTGCCATTATATATTTCTCTAAAAACTGTTTTTAAAAATAATTCTACTAGTTTATAATCTATGTTCATTATATAGTCCTTTCTATAATATCTCCTCCTAGCTAATTTGATTATAGCATATATTATATTTGGTGTCAATTGTCACTTTTTATTGTTTTAAAAAAGAATACTTTTTTAGTATTCTTCTAATAGGAAATCAATAATATTAATAACTTTAATTCCTTCTATTTTTTTATTTTTAACATCTTCATCAATAATTTTGCGGTTATAACCGCAAAATTTCTGTTTATTTTTCTAGTAACCAATCAATTATGTTTTTATGAATTACTCCATTTCTACTATAATCAATTTTATCCATTGTTAAAACATATTTAGGATAGTTATCATCTATTCCTTTAAAAGCTCCAAATTCTCTTTTAATTACTTCTTCACTACTTAAATAATCAGCAACTTGGATGTAAAAACGTTTACCAAAATCTTCAACAACAAAATCAACTTCACCATCATCGGTTTTGCCTACATAAACATCATAGCCTCTCGCTGTTAATTCATTATAGACTATATTTTCTAAGCGTCCACCGATGTTTTCTTCAATACTCGAATTTTTTAATTGTAATAAGCCTAAATCTACTAAATAATATTTTTCTAATAAAGACATAACTCTTTTGCCACGAATATTATATCGATTGGCTTTACTTATAATCATTGAGTTATGAATGTAGTCAATATAGTTTAAGATTGTATCAGCACTAGTGTTTATTCTATCGCTCTTTAAAAAATTAGCTATACTACTCGCGGATATTACTCCACCGATCTTTTCCATTATAAATTGGATAACACGGTTTAAAAGGTTAACATCTTTTATTTTATTTCTTTCAACTATATCTTTTAGAATAACAGTATTATATAAATCTCTTAAATATAGTTTTCGTTCAGTAATACTATTACTGTTATATATTTGAGGCATTCCACCCCATTTAATATATTCTAAAAAAGCTTCTTCTTTATTCATATCTATTTTTTGATATTTTAAAAAATCTAAATATTCTTTAAAAGTAAATGGCATTATTTTAATACTTATATACCTACCTGCTAGATATGTAGATAAATCACTAGATAAGACTTTGCTGTTAGATCCCGTTATAAATATACTAACATTAAGAGTTGCTCTAAAAGAATTAATTACTTTTTCAAAATCAATTACATTTTGAATCTCATCAAATAATAAATAATATTTCTTTTTATCTTTGATTTTACTTTTTATGTAATTATGAAACTTTTTAGGATCTGTATATTCATCATTATCATAATCTTCAAAATTAAGATATATAATATGTTCATCATCAATGTTTCTTTCTTTTAATTCATCAATTATTTGAGTTAATAGAACAGATTTACCAGAACGACGAACACCTACGATTATTTTTACTAGTTCACTATCGTAAGAATCTCTTAATTTTTGTAAATACATTTCTCTTTTAAGCATAAATATCACCTACAATTATATATTAGCACTTTATTTGTTATTTGTCAAATCTTTCGAGTACAGTCGAATGTTTTTAATATTTTATAAAAAGTTTCGAGTGTACTCGAAACTTTTAACTTACTGTGTATGGACTTTCAATGGTGCCTGAACCGGATAATTCTACATTTGATTTAAGATTAATAACTGGACGCAAGTTAATCGCGTCTTTTACATTGTAATAATAGATGTTGCCACTCGAAGTCACGCGGAATACAAGAGCACTAGTACTATAAAAATAATATGGTGACATTGTCCAATAATCTTGTCCTGTATATAAATAATAGTCAGTGTTATTTTCTTCTTTTTTACCACCTGCAAATACCACTTCATCTGCGGTTATTAAACCTACTGGATAAGTTAAACTTTGCGTTCCAGTTAACTTCTCATTTGCAGTTGAATTTATTCTTTTTGCTTGTTTATATGTAAAATAATCTTCATTTTTATAACCTGTTGTTCCACATTTGAGTGTTGGCTGTTTAGTAGCATTATACAATCTTAAATATGCTCCATAATATGTTATTTCAGAAACCCCAGGTCCCCCACTTTCTGACATATTTTCAGTCCACTCAGTATGACTATCTGTTGAACTTGATCTATCTCCACAAAAACCTGCACCTGAATCTATTTTTGTATTTTCTTCGTTCCATTCTTCACTTAAATTAGTACTGAACCATTTGATTAATTGTGTATATGCATTACTTGGCGATTCATGTCCTCTTTTATTATCATCACTATACTGAAACCCTACATATTTATTGTCATTGTTTTGCAAATTAAACCCTTGATTAGTTATTGCATTTGTATGTTCTCCTGTAGGGCTTGGTGCAGAACCATCACTACTTGTTCCAGTATATATTAATCTTATTGTTCCATCTCCATTAATCCTGATAATTCTCCACCATATATCATTTCCATTTTTATCAGTTCCATATTTTAACCAGTTATCATCTACTTTGCCTCGAAAATAATAACTATCACCAAAGTCATCTTCTGCTGAATAAAGATTTGTTTTTCCTTGATCATTTTTATGTTCATTTGTATCAACTTGGTTAAAGTCTGCTTGTCCTTCTTCTACATTTCTTCCCGCTAGAATGCTTTTACAACTTGTTGCGCCTTTTGGACAGTAATTACTATTTACAGGATCACTGCATACTACTTTTTTATCATCTATTTTTGTACATACTATTTGATTATCTTCGGTTTCTTCTAGTTCTGGAGTTATTTTGTTTTCTATTGCTTCTATTGTTTTATTTGGATCACATACTTTACTTGTTGATGTGCAATATGTTATATCTGATGAATCACCTGTTATTTGGCCTTCTACTTTATTTCCTTTTTTAATTGTTTTTACTTCACTTACTTGATCCCCGGTTACTCTAGTATCTGCAGATACATTTATAACTGATTTATATACTTTATTTGCTCCTTCTTTTGTAGTTGTATCATAATCAATCCATTCTTTTAAATGAAAGGTTTTGGTTTCGTTTCCTTCAATTACACCACTATATAATTGATGAGATGCATAAGATTCATCTATTGTTCCATCACTTTTTGGATTATCTCCTAACTTAGATATTAAATTATCCATTGTATCACTAGATAACGCTACTTTTATATGTTCTGGAGCTATATTATTATCAGATTCATTTAAACTTTCAAGAGATATACTATAAGTTGTTTTTTCATTACAATTATTTTTGATGGTAAAATCATAGGAATCTGCGTCTAAACCTTCAACATCATTTATGGGGTACGCTCCAGTCAGATTTAACGCAGCACTTTCTTCTTCAATTGTTATACTTAAACATCCGGAGTTAAAAGTATTGGCTAAACTTTGTTTTCCTCCAACTGATAAATAAGAATATGTTACTCCCGATATTAACACTACTCCTAAAATAATTCCCCCTGCTATTATTAAATTTCTTTTCTTCATTATTTTCCCATCCTTTATTTTTACCATTATATAAGATTATTTTTGCTTTTTCATTAAGTTCGACAAAACATAGCAAAATATCATATATTTTTCTATGTTATATAATAAATATACAATAATATTGGCTTTTTTTCAAGCCTTTTGTGAATATTTCCTACACGCAGTAAATTATACAATATCCATGTTTTAGTGAATAAAAGCCACTTGGCATTGCCATTTATTGGTAATTATCGGTACAATAAGCGGTGAAAGAGAGTAAGAAACTATGCGGTTAAAGCAAATTAGAGAGAGTAATAATTTTACTCATTATTTAGTGGGGGAAAAATTGGGGATTGCAAGGGCAACTTATTCACAATGGGAAACAGAGCGAGATCTTATTCCAATAAAGAGATTAGTGGATTTTTGCCAATTATTTGATGTATCAGTTGATTATTGTTTGGGATTTACAGATATACCTAATTATGAGAATAATCGGAAAAAGATTAATATAGAAAAATCTAAAGAACGATTAAAAAAGATTAGAAAGATGCATAAACATACTCAAAGTTATATTGCTAATAAGTTTTCTATAGATAGAAGTTTAATTTCAAAATATGAAAAAGGCACTAATATAATTAGTACCACGTTTTTAAATGAATATATTAAGCTTTATCATATATCTGGGGATTATCTTTTAGGAAAGATTGATGAAGAAATAGAGATTAAAGAGAAAGTTAATAGTTAGCATATATCACCATTACTAGAGGCATTTAGAGTATAATCACTAAATTCTTTTTTTAAATATAAAGGATAAGCGGCGGCGCCTATCATGGCAGCGTTATCTGTTGAATAAAGCATTTTTGGAATTAAGAGTTCAGCATTATATTCTTGGCATAATTTGGTCATTTCTTTTTTTAAATATTGATTTGCGGAGACTCCACCAGCGATTACGAGTCTTTTGATGTTAGTTTCTTTAAGAGCTTTTTTTACTTTTCTGGTTAATTCACCAATTGCAGTTTCTTCAAAAGATCTTGCTAAGTCGGCTTTATTTAGATTTTTTTCATGATGGGTTAGATTAATTATGGCACTTTTAAGACCACTGTAACTAAAATTATAACTATTATCATTTACAGGTACGGGTAATTTATATGTTGGTTTACCTTTTTGGGCTAATTTTTCGATGTTGGGTCCGCCTGGGTATTTTAAGTCTAAGAGGCGCGCTACTTTGTCGTAACATTCACCAATTGCATCATCTAAAGTTTCACCTAGTTTAGTAAATTTATAATCATCTTCCATTATTAATAGTTCTGTGTGGCCACCACTTACGATTAGGGCTAGTAAAGGATATTTAAGAGTATTATCAATGTTATTAGCGTAGACATGGCCGATTAAGTGATTAACGCCGATTAAAGGTTTATTATATATTAAAGAAAGAGTTTTAGCACATTCTATACCGACAATTAAACTACCTGTTAGACCAGGAGTATAAGTTACGGCGATAGCAGAGATATCTTCCATTTTCATGTTTGCTTCTTTTAAAGTAGAATCTAAAACCAATGTTATTACTTCTGTATGCATACGACTAGCTATTTCGGGGACTACTCCTCCATATTCAGCATGAACTTTAATTTGGGTTGTTGTACTTAAACTTATTACCTCTTTACCATTTTTAACGATAGCCATACTTGTTTCATCACATGATGATTCTATAGCTAAAATATATACATCATTCACTTAAATCACTCTTTCTTGCCATTAAATAGGCATCATCGTTAGCATAATAATCTTTTCTTTCATGAATTATTTTAAAACCAAATTTATCATATAGTTTGAGGGCGGCTTTATTATGTTTTGCTACTTCTAAAGTAATTAGTTTTAAATTTTCACCTAAATCCGTAATTAAATAACCAATTAAATTGGTTGCGATATGATGACGACGAAATTCGGGATCTACGATTAAACTTAGGATATCGCAAGTTTCATATAAATGAGTGGCAGTTATAAATCCCACGATAAGATTATCTTTTTCATATACTATAACTTTAGAATAACCATCTTCAAGCATTTCTTTTAGATTATATAAAGTACTAAAATTAGGATTTAATAAAGTGCCTAATTCATTTAGATGAGGAATATCAAATATTGTAGCGTCTCTAATCATTTTTCAGCCTCTATTCTTTTTACATATAAAGGTTTTAGTTCATGAATGTTTATAGGGGGTAAATCTTTTAAAAAAGAGGCAATTTTAGGGATATTTACTGCACTATCATAGATTATCGCTTTTTTATAGTCTTTTAGGGCTATATTGCTTAAATAAAGATAATCATTAATTAATTCATGGTTTGGGTTAAATTCGCCTATAAAGGCCCCATTTTTATCTTTTAGACCGATTATTACATTTTCGGAATAATTTAAAGATACAGCTTGGAGATAAGAAATACCTTTTACGGGAATATTTTTAGCGTAACCGATGGTTTTGGCAATAACTACACCAATTCTAACTCCGGTAAAAGAACCGGGACCAATTATAACTATTATTTCTTTTATATTATCAATGGTTAAATTATTATCATTTAATAATTTATTTAATAGAGGGATTGTATTTTCGGAATGTTTATTACTTTCAATTAATCTTTGATCAATTAATTTACCATCATTTAATAAAGCTAAAACTAAATTAGTATAATGGGTATCTATATATAATGTCATGAATATCACTTCCTAACTTAAAAACCTCACCCATAAAGTGAGATTAAACTACTGCATCACATAATTCTTCGTACTTTATACCATGAGGGTTAAATATTAATACTCTTGTATTTTCATTAATAATTTTAATATTTATGTCTAGTCTTTCTTCGGGTAGTCTGTCTTCGATTAATTCGGCCCACTCTAAGATACAGATGCCATCTTTATTAAAGTAATCTTCAACACCAAAGTCAGGATTTTCATCAATACGATAAACGTCCATATGATAAAGAGGAGCTTCACCGCTTAAGTATTCTTTAACAATGGTAAATGTGGGACTTGTGATGTTATCCTCTATTCCTAAAGCACCTGCGAAGCCTTTTACAAAGACTGTTTTGCCACTTCCTAGGTCGCCATTTAAACAAATAACCATGCCTGGGAATTTTTCACTTTCAATATTTTGAGCTATTTCTAGCGTATCATCAACACTTTTTGATGTAAACTTATAATTCATGTCACTCACCTGCAACAATTATAACAAAGAAGGCTAATAATGTTCAAGTATATTTATCTAATTTTACAAAAATTATTTTATCATGTAGATTATTATTGAAAGTGCACAATTGTTGTGCAATAAGTTTTGTAATGATATATAATATCTCTTAAGGCAATT
>CANQDN010000012.1 GCA_947593275.1 uncultured Bacilli bacterium | reverse complement strand
TGTTGACCCATAATTCATGGTGATGCTCTATCTTTATCTATCGCCGCCGCGAGTGTCATTGCAAAAGTAACTCGAGATAGAATAATGTATGATTTAGATAAAAAGTATCCTTTATATAATTTTAAAAAACATAAAGGCTATCCTACTAAAGAACATCTAGATTTAATTAAAAAATATGGTATAATAGAAGAATATCGCTTAACATATAAGCCAGTAAAAGAAGTTTTAGAGGAGATGAACAAACATGAAAAAGAAAATAAAGAAATTATGGCAGAGTAAATTTTTAAAAAATTATTTAATTTTAATTTTATCTTTCTTATATTTAGAAATTTGTTTTAGATTAATTTCTAATCTTAAAATTATAAGTTATGATTTTTTAAGAATTTTCTTAAGTATTAATATTATCGCCCTGTTATTAGGATTTATTTTCTCATTTTTACCTAAGATTATTAATAAAATATTAAATGGAGTTATTATATTAGGTGTAGCTATATATGGAATAGTTGAATTAGGTTTTAAAGGCTTTATTGGTTCTTACATTTCAATTGGAACAAGTTCTCAAGCGGGCGCCGTAAAATCATATATTGGCGATTTTATTCGTAGTTTTAAACCAATTTATTACATTCTTTTAATTCCTTTTATCTTACTTCTAGTTTATTATATATTTATTGATAAAAAAGTAACTTTAGACTTACCTAAAAGGAAGAAGAGTATATCTTATATAATCGCAAGATTTACCCCAGTTTTATTAATTATTTTAGGTATAACTTCCTACTACTTTACTTTAAAACTAGATTTTATGCAAAATAAAACTCAAGCAGTCAAAAGTTATGATCTTTTCTTAAAACCCACTAATCCTAGTCTAGCCGTTAATGATTTTGGCTATATTGGCTTTGGAATATTGGATGTAAAAGAATATTTTTTACCTGGTAAAGAGATTAATACAGATATAGATTATAATCCCAATTTAATACCTAATACAAGTGTTACCGCTCCAAGTAAATTTGGTGAAGAAGAAAAAAAGGAACACTTAGATATTGATAATGAAATATGGAAAGAAATAATCACTTCTGAAAAGAATAATAATTATAATACTTTAAATAAATATTTTATTAGTAATGAATCAACTTTTACCAATAAATATACAGGTTTATTTGAAGGTAAAAATCTAATTATGATCATGCTTGAATCAGGTAGCAATTTAGCCCTAAATAAAGAATTATATCCCAATTTAAGTAAGATATATAACGAAGGTTGGAATTTTGCTAATTATTATTCTCCAAGAAATTCTTGCAGTACAGGAAATAATGAAATGAGTGGAATGATTAGTTTATATTCAATTAATAATACTTGTACAGCTAATTTATATGCTGATAATAAGTATTTTGAAAGTATATTTAATTTATTTAATAATGAAGGCTATACAACTAATAGTTTCCATGATCATTATGATCAATATTATTATCGAACTGAGATCCATAAAAATATGGGCAGTAATAAATTTTATAAAGTTCAAGATATGAATATCTATTATAGTTATACTTATGGCGATTGGGCTAGTGATATTGATCTCATGAATTTCTATTTATCCAAGTTAGATGAAAGAGAAACTAATGAACCATTTATGTCTTGGATAACCACTGTTACAACTCATATGCCATATTCTAGTCCTAGTAAATATAATGATTTATATGAATCTACCTTTAATGAAGAATATTCTAAAGATGTAAGACGCTACATGTCTAAGCTTAAAGTTGTCGATGAAGCAATTGGAGTTCTACTTGAAGGATTAGAAGAAAGAAATCTCTTAGATGATACAGTTATTGTTTTATATGCCGATCATTATCCTTATGGCCTTCAAGATAAAGACCTAACAGAAGCTTTAGGCTATGAAGTAAATATAGATAATAATGCTGATCAAGTACCATTTTTAATCTATAATCCAAGTCTTAAAGGAACAACTTTTGATGAATATGCAACATATATAGATATTACTCCAACCATTGCTAATTTATTTAATTTAAGTTATGATTCCCGAATTTATATGGGCAAAGATATCTTAAGTGATGAATTTGAATCAATGGTGGTATTTCCAGATGGATCTTGGAAAAATGCCGTAGGATTTTATGATGCCAGCACTAATTTTATGAAATACTATACAAAAAAAGTGTATAGTGATGAAGAATTACTTGCAATTAATGAAAAAATTAGTTTAAAATTAAAGATGAGTAGTTTAGCTATTCGAACGAACTACTTTAACTATTTAGATAAAAAGTTAAATAGTTATACCACTTCCACTAATTAGAAAGGAAATAATATGAAGAATGTTGTTATCGTTGAATCACCAGCGAAAAGTAAAACAATTGAAAAATACTTAGGTAGTGATTATAAAGTTGTATCTAGCAAAGGCCATATAAGAGATCTTGCAACAACAGGTAAATATGGCTTAGGCATAGATATTGATAATGATTTTACACCTAATTATGTACCTATAAAAGGTAAGAAAAAGGATATAACCGAACTTAAAAGGGTTACTAAAAATTGTGATAAAGTTATACTAGCAACCGATCCCGACCGTGAAGGAGAAGCAATCTCTTGGCATTTATATGATGAACTAGGATTAAGAAATAAAAAGTATGAAAGAGTAGTTTTTAATGAAATTACTAAAGATGTTGTCATAGACGCTATGAATAATCCTCGGAAAATTGATATAGATTTAGTTAAAAGCCAAGAAACTAGAAGAATGCTTGACCGCATCATTGGTTTTAGATTAAGTAAATTAATGCAACGAAAAACCGGAGGTAAAAGTGCCGGAAGAGTTCAAAGTGTTGCCTTAAAATTAATTGTTGATCGGGAAAGAGAAATAGAAGCATTTGTCCCCGAAGAATATTGGACAATTGAAGCCGATTTTAAAGATTTTAAAGCCAGTTTAGAGAAATATCATAATAAAGAAATTAAGTTACATAATGAAAATGAAGCCAATCAAGTATTAGAGAATTTATCTAAATCTTTTAAAATTGCTGATGTAAATGAATCAGAAAAAGTAAAAAGACCCAAAGATCCTTTTAGAACTTCTACTTTACAACAAATGGCCGCGAATCGTTTAAATTTCTCTTCAAGTAAAACTATGCAAATTGCTCAAAGACTCTATGAAGGTATGAATATTGGCGAAGAAACAGTTGGTTTAATAACTTATATGCGTACCGATTCAACAAGATTTTCCGAATTATTTGTTAAAGATACTAAAGACTTTATTAAAGGAAAATATGGAGATGAATATGTTGGCTTTGTTAAACAAGCAAAAGAACCTAAAAATGCTCAAGATGCCCATGAAGCAATAAGACCAACAAGTATTCTAAGAACACCTGAATCTATTAAAGAATATTTAACAGTTGATGAATATAAACTATATCGTTTAATTTATATAAGAAGTCTAGCTTATCTCATGAGTAGTGCTAAAATACTCGCAACCACGGTTGATTTAGAGAATAATGGTTATTTATTTAAAGCGACCGGAAGTGTTCTTAAATTTGATGGTTATTTAAAAGTTTATAAAGAATTTGAAGATACAGAAGATGTTATTTTACCAGATTTTAAGAATTATAATAGTGATGTAATCGTTGCAAATGAAATAACTAAAACTCAACATTTTACCAAACCAGCCCCTAGATATACCGAATCAAGTCTAATTAAAGAGATGGAAACTTTAGGAATAGGTAGACCTAGTACCTATGCCATGATTATGAAAACTATTAAAGACCGTGGTTATGTAATAAGTAAAGAAAAGAAATTTTATCCGACCGAAATTGGCATAGAAACAACGGATAAATTACAAGAATATTTTAGTGATTTAGTAAATGTAGAATATACAGCAAATATGGAAAATGATTTGGATTTAATCGCTGATTGTAAGTTAGATAATGTAGAAGTTTTAAGAAAGTTTTATGATGAATTTGCCCCATTAGTAGAAAGAGCTTTTAAAGAAATGGAGAAAAAAGCCCCAGAAAAAACTGGCGAAGTTTGTCCTATGTGTGGCAATGAATTAGTAATTAGAAATGGTAAATATGGCGAATTTGTCGCGTGCAGTAATTATCCCACTTGTAAATATATTAAAAAAGAAGAAAAAGATATTACTGTTTTTGGTAAATGTCCAAAGTGTGGTCATGATGTAGTCGCAAGAAGAACCAGGAAAGGCAAGACTTTCTATGGCTGCAATAATTATCCAAAGTGTGATTATGCAACATGGTATGTTCCAACCGGAGAGATATGTCCTAATTGTAAGAATTTACTGGTTACTAAAAATAAGAATATTATATGTGAAGAATGTGGCTACACTAAGTAGGCACTTTTTCATTATCTAAAGCTTTTTGCCTATAAAAAGTAAATATAATTGTTTTATTTATTAAAAAAACATGGTATACTCTTATTTGAAAGGACATAATTATGAATATTTTAGCAGAAGAACAAAAAAAGATTTTAGATAAAAATTTAACCGAAGAAGAATTACAAATTAAAACAAAAGAGTTTTTATCCCTATATTATGAATTAAGAAAAAAAGATGAAAATAAATGGTATAGTAAATTAACTTTAGAACAAAGGAAAAAAATTCATAAATTAATATTAGCAATATATAAATTAAAAAATAGATTAGGTGGTTTTAGCTATAAAATGATTAAAGACGAAAGAACTAAAACTGATAGACCTATAATATATGTAGTTACTCATGTTGGTAAGTTTGATATTGAAGTAGTAAGTGAAGCAATAAAAGATCATTATTATTTATTATCAGGGGATTTTGAACATATCCAAGGAATAATCGATGCTCCATTTTTAGCTTTAAATGGTGTATTTTACTTTAATGAAAAAGTTAAAGAAGATCGTAAAAAAGTTAGTGAAAAAATGATTAATCATTTACAAAATGGTGGTAATCTAATGTATTTTATTGAAGGCACTTGGAATATAACTCCTAATTTGCCTATGCTTCCCAGTTATTGGGGAATAGTGGATATAGCTAAAAAAGGTAATGCAATAATTGTTCCCGTCGCGGCTGATCAATATGGCAAGGTGTTTAAAGTTAATATAGGAAAAAATTTTGATATGCAACCATATGAAGATAAAAGCCTAGCTATTTCAGATTTAAGAGATTGTTTAGCCACTTTAAAATATGAAATATGGGAAACAGAATATACCACTAGAAGTAAAATAAAAGAAGATGAATGGGAAAAATATGTTGCTTTACGATTTAAAGAATGGCCTTATTTTAATGAAGAATATATTAAAGGTCTAATATTTAAACCTAAAAATGTAGTAACTAATGAAGATGTTTATAAAGATATTAGCCAATTACCTCTTAGTACTGAGGAAACAACTTGTAAAGAAAAAATAGAATTTTTAGATAACATGACACCAAATTTATATACAGCTAGATTATTAGCAATTAAAGATGCCCGAACTAGAGTAAGAATAAAATAAATCAAATATCTATTCTTTTCTTTTTGTTAACTTTATTGTATAATTATTATTAGAATAAAAGAGGTGATTAAAAATGTCTAACGGAAATGGTTACTTAACAAGTGTAGCTCTTACAATTGGATTATTAATTACCTTTATGTTTTTCTTAAAAAATAAAGTATCGAATATAGAAACAAAAATTTTTAAAAAAATGCTTATTATTAATATTTTAGAAGCTTTAACAACAACATTGATTGTTATAATTGCTACTACTATAAATTCTACCTTTGTATTAAAAATATTAAATAGAATAGATGTAATCTTAATTATTATGTGGTGTAGTTCAATGTTTTATTATATATATGCCATAACTAGTAAAAAAATTAATAATTATATAAAAAAATCAAGTCAACTATTTAATGCGTGTTTAATTATTTTATCTTTAATACTTAATGTTGAAATAATAGTAGATAATGGAATTTTAAATTCTACTGGTGCTTTAACTTATTTAGGTTTATTTGGTGCAATCGCATATATTACTTTAATGATTTTAACCTTAATATTTTTAAAAGATAAAAAAGAAAATATTGAAAAAGATAAATATATTCCCCTTTATTTTTTAATAGGTATGCTTATATTAGTAGCCATATTAAGAATCATAATACCGGAAATTAATTTCATATCAATTGTTATAAGTTTAGTTGATTTAATAATGATATTTACAGTTGAAAATCCGGACATAAAACTTGTAAAACAACTTAATTTATATATAAATCAAAATAAAAAACTGACTAGAGAGCAAATAGATATTTTAACTAGTTTATCTCATGAAATTAGAACGCCGCTTAATGCTGTTGTTGGTTTTAGTGAACTAATAGAAAGTGCCGAAACTTTAGAAGAAGCTAAAGAAAATGCTAAAGATATAGTAGAATCTGCTGATAAATTATTAAAACTCGTTAATAATATTGTTGATGTTAGTAAAATAAATACTGATGATATAAAAATTGAAAATAAAGAATATGAAATAACAAAATTAATTGATGACATTATTAGTCCCTATGATTTTCGAATTAAAGAAAAAGGTTTAAAGTTAGATATTGAAATAGCTAAAAATATTCCTAAAACCTTAATAGGGGATTCAATAAAAATAAAAAGAATTTTATTTAATATAATTGATAACGCAATTAAATATACCGATAAAGGATATATAAAAATAATAGTAAAGGGTAATATGGATAAACATACATATAATTTAGAAATAGTAGTAGAAGATAGCGGAAAAGGTATTAGTGAAGATTTAAAAAACGATTTATTCAAAAATTATGCTCGAGCTAAAGAAAATATTAATGGAAATATATCTGGGATGGGTTTAGGCCTTTCTCTAACGAAAAGTCTCATAGATTTATTAAATGGTACTATAAAAATTGAAAGTAAAGAAAAAAAGGGCACAAAAGTTATAATAAATTTAAAACAGAAAGTTGGTAGAAATTAATGAAAGCTTTGATTGTAGATGATAGTGCTATTAATTTAAAAGTAGCAAGTAAAATATTAGAAAAAGAAGGGTTTATAACAGAAACTTCTATTAGTGGCTACGATTGTTTAGAAAAAGTTAAAAATAATAAATATGATATTATTTTTATGGATATAATGATGCCTGAAATGAACGGCAAAGAAACCTATGCTAAATTAAAAGAATTACCAGATTTTAATACTCCTGTAGTAGTTCTTACTGCTGATACTGAAGAAACAAGAGATGATTATCTAAATATATATAACTTTGCCGAATATTTATCAAAACCAATAAGAATAGATGAATTAAAAAAAGTATTAAGTGTTTTAAATATAAAATAGTATGTTCTTTTTTGTGCCATAAAGTTAAACTTGAGTTATCTTAATTTTTATGATATATTAATATTGTCCACTTTCAAATTTTTAAAGGAAGGAATTAATATGAGTATCTTAAAAGTTGAAAATTTAAGTAAAAAAATTGGTAAAAAAGAAATATTAAGGGATGTTAATTTTGAAGTAAATGCTGGAGATATTTTAGCTTTTATAGGCCCTAATGGAGCTGGAAAAACTACAACTATTAAGTGTATTTTAGGCTTACAAAAACTAACTTCAGGAAAAATCACCATTAATGGTTATGATATCAAAAAAGACTTTGTAAAAGCTATTTTAAAAGTAGGATCAATTGTAGAAGCACCCGAAGCCTATATGTATTTATCCGGCTATGATAACCTTCTATTAGATAAAAATTATTATAAAAATATCAAAGAAGAAGAAATCATGCGAGTAGTTAAATTAGTCGGATTAGAAAATAGAATCTATGATAAAGTAAGCAAATATTCTTTAGGTATGCGTCAAAGATTAGGAATTGCAAGAAGTCTTTTAAATAATCCAAATTTGTTAATCCTTGATGAACCTACAAATGGCTTAGATCCTGAAGGAATAAAAGATTTAAGAGAACTTATGATTAAGCTTGCCCATGATGGGATTGGAATAGTTATATCTAGTCATAATTTAAGTGAATTAGAAAATTTTTGTAATAAAGTATGTATTATTTCTCAAGGTCGAGTTTTATCTTTAAAAAGTATTGATGATTTAAAGAAGATTGATCAAGCTAAATATTTAGTTAGAGTAGATGATGTTAAAAAGATTAAGAAATATTTAACCAAAGAAGATAAGATTGTAAATGATACTTTAATTGAAGTAATAAAAGATGAACAAGAAATTGCTAGTTTTATTAAAGAATTAGCAGTGACTGATGCTTTAATATATGAAGTAAAAAGAGAAGATTTAACGCTTGAAGAAGCTTTCATTAATATTGCAGGAGGTAAGAAAATTGACTAATTTAATTAAATCCGAAATGAAAAAAATATTTCATAAAAAAAGTTTTTATATAGTTACTATTATTTTTGTGTTATATGCGATATTAACTAATGTTATATATAAAAGTATTGATGATTTTAGCATTAATGATCCCGAAGTTACTATAGAAGAATTAGAAAAAGAAAATAGTAGGTTAGATTTAAATGTTAAAGAAAATTTAGATAAATATGTTACAAATTTAAGTAATATAGAAATTAAAAAAATGGAAGATACATATAAGAATGGCGAGTATTTAATAAATAAATATGTTTTTCCTTTAGTTTATCAAGCTAATTTATTAGAATATATGGAAAAAGATTTAGAAGAATCTAATATTGTAAGAACTAAAATCGATGAATATCTTAATAAAATTAAAGATAATGATTGGAAGTATTTTGCTAGTATGCGTATGTCTGAGTTAAAAAATATTTCTAATGAAGATAAAGACGAAAAAACAGATATTTATATCAAATTAACTGAATATCGTATTAAAAATAATATTCCCTATGATGAAGATAATTATCTTAATAATGCTTTAATAGATGTCGAGAATAATTTAAGTGAATATTATAATTTAAAGAATAAAAAAACTAGTAAAGAAGAACAAGAAAGACTCGATTATCTAAAAGAAGAAATGCTAGTTAATAAGTATATTTTAGAGCATCAAAAAGATATCAAGAATAATGAATCCCTAAAAGGAGTATTATCAAATTTTGCTTCCGAGTTTGGTTTATTTATTTTAATATATGTCATTATGCTTAGTGGTTCTATTGTAAGTGAAGAATATAATAAAGGCACAATTAAAAACTTACTTACTAAACCATTTAAAAGAAGAACAATACTAACTTCTAAACTTTTAACCGTTTTAATTTTAATGCCTATAATTATCCTTATAATGGTATTAATAGAAATAATTGTTGGTGGTTTAATTTTAGGTTTTGACTCTTTAAATATTCCTATTTTAATATATAATAGTAGTACTAGCCTCTTAGAAGTTTATAATGTATTTAAGTATTTAATATTAAGTCTAATTAGTAATATCCCAATTTATTTAGTTTTAGGAATTATTTGCTTTATGTTAAGTACCATTACAGCGTCTACCTCCGCAGCGATTACAATCACTTTCCTATTTTATTTAATGAGCAATGTTATATCTAATTTAGCTTTAGTTTATAATTTAAAGATATTTAAATACTTTGTTGCTCTCCATTGGGATTTTAGCTATTTATTAGAGAGTACACCTAATCCTTATCATTTTACACCTAGCTTTTCTTTAATTATTATTGGTATATATTTAATCGTAATTTTAGCTTTAACTTATATATTTTTTGATAAAAAAGATGTAAAAAATATTTAAAATTGACTAGGTTCAGAAGATATGTTATAATAACTTTTCCTAAAAAGGGGGGATTTTTATGAATATGTTAGAAATTCATAATGACTATATGCGCAAAATTATTCTATATATTAATAATTTTCAAGATCAAATAAAAGTATTACAATGTTTATTAAAAATTATTCAAATAAAAACAGATAATGCCGATATAAATATGATTATTAAAGTCATCACAGTCGATACTAATGTTTTTATAAGTCAAGTTATAGATAGCATTAATTATCGTAAAGGCGTTGTAAGTAAAGCAACACTTTCGGATGTAAATCATATGCCTCTAAATGATTTAAAGGAATTAGTTTTAAAAGAAAAAGCCTTAGTCGCCGATACAATTGAACTCCAAAATATAATTAATGCTGAGGTTGCTACTTTAATCGAGCATAAATATTTAATTGATCGAATGCTTAATGATGATGAAACTTTAAGTTTTAGATAAAACCAATGTCTTCATCAGGGCCATCTCGGTTTATTTCGCCAATAATCGCAAGTGCCCCAGCAACTAAAAATAGTAATGATGATATAAGTCCTATATGTGCATTTAGGACTTCTTTTCTTGTGGCATCTTTTCTTAAAGCCTCAATATCTTCATAGTTAATTAAAACAAAATAAAAGTAAATAAAAAAAGCAACACAAAAGATAGTAATATTAAGAAGTTTAAATTTTTTTTGATTAGTAGTATCTCCAGTTAATAAATATCTTTTTTCATATGCATTAGAAAGTAAAGCCCCAATTACAATAAAAAAATAGATCACCCATATTAAGTCTTCGGTTTTAACTCTTTTTAATTTAACTCCTATGTTCATATTATAATATATTGCTTTAAGTAATTTATTATGTTAAAATAAATAACTAAAGAAAAGAGTGATAATATGACCTATCAAAATATGTATGATATCCTAATGTATATGAAAGAAAATAATTTAGTTATTACTAAAGAGTTAATTCAATATCTAAAAACTCTTCCAAGTGTAAGCTTTAAAGAATTTGGAGTATTTAAACATACTCTTCCCATAATAGAGTTTTATTTTAATTCCCAAGATTACTATCTTTTAAGTTTTTTAACTAAAGTTGATACTAAAATTTTTTCCCAAGATGATATTACCAAATATTCTTATATTATAAATAATGAAAAAGATTCTAAAATTCAAACGTTATTAGTTGATGCTTTTCTAAATTATAAAATAAGAGGAAAAGAACACGTCTTAGATTTAATTTGTAAAGAAAAAGATCGAGATCGCTTATTTTATCTAACTTTAGCTTGCAAAGAAAATAATATATTGTTAAATCCAGTTTTGTTTGATTATATTAACTCCGCTCCAACGCCCGCAATGATGCAAGAACTTATAAATAGTTTTAAAAATAATGATATTGTTAAAAATAAGAATTATATTCATTATATAACTAGTCAAAAAGATGCTGAATCTGTCTCTTTAGTAAGTTCGGCAATATTAAGGGGAATTGATACCCATCATCCGGATATATTAAAAGAGATAGTAGAAGAAGAAAATAGCATCACTAAAGATTATATGGTTAAAGCTTGCGTCTTTCTATCAGTAGCTAAAATAAAAGAATTATTCCCTTTATTAAAAAATGCCACTGATGATAATATAAAAGGAGTTATTTTTGATGCTAGTAAAGAATTAGCTAAACCAAGTGATTGGCAAGAATTTTTAAGTTATTATGAAAGCAATCCAGAAGTCCTTCCTAAAATATTGGAGAAAAAAGTCCAAGAAATTAAATTAAATCGCAATGCAATTAATTTTGCTAATAGCCTAAATAATTTCCTAGAAGATCCCAACTCAGATAATATTTCCCAATTTTTATACACTTGGGATATTAATAAAAATAGCGATACTGTAAAAAGAATCCGAACTAAAGACATTCCTTTTTAATAACTAAATTTATCTTATATTCCAGTTAAAATATAAATAATTGGAATTTTTTTTAAAATTAGCAGTTATATATTGACAAGTGCTAAGCATAATATTATAATGATATTAGCACTAAAGAAATAGCAGTGCTAAAATAGGTGGATAGCATGGATGAAAGACAAAAAAGCATATTAAAAGAAATTGTGGAAAGCTATATTAAAGAAGCTCGACCAATTGGCTCAAAATATTTGTGTGAAAAGTTTAATTGTTCTAGTGCAACGATTAGAAATGAGATGGCTTTTTTAGAGAAATTAGGATTACTAGAGAAAAATCATATTTCCAGTGGCCGTATTCCTAGTGAAGCCGGCTATAAATATTATGTAGAAAACCTCATGAAACCCAAAGAACTAACTGGTGATGATATGCTAAAACTTCAAACGATATTCTCTAATAAAAGTTTAATTGTTAGTGATGCCATCGAAGAAGCTTTAGAAATTATTAGTGATATAACTAATTATACAAGTATATCTTTAGGTAAGGCTTCTGCTTTAAATACTTTAAAACAAATATCTATTATACCTTTAGATGGCGAAAATATTGTCGCTCTCGTATGTACTGATAAAGGAATTGTTAAAAATAAACAATTTAAAATTCCTAAAAACATAAATGTAAAAGAAGTAGTCAAAACTAGTGAAATAATTAATAAAATGTTAGTGGGAACTCCAATAGCAATGATCGCCGAACGTTTAGAGTATGATATTAAACCAGTTATATCTCGACAAGTAGAAGAGTATGAAGCTATATATGGCATATTCTATGATGCTTTTAATGATTTTGCTCATCATGATGAAAACTTTCGCGTAGTTGGAAAAACTAAAATGCTAGAACAACCGGAATATAATAATACCGAAGAAATGAAAAGATTAGTTACTAAACTAGAAGATGAGGATTCTATTCGCAAAATTGAAAAAAATGATAATAAGAATATTAGTATTTATATCGGTAAAGAATCAGAATTTGATGATAATGTTACTGTAATTAAGACTAATTATAATTATAAGGGCGAAGAAGGAACTATTGCTATAGTAGGCCCTAAGAGAATGGAATATGATAAAGTTGTTGGGGTATTAAATATTCTTAATGAATGGTTAGAAAAAGGTGAATAAATGGACGAACAAGTAAAAGAAGAATCTAAAACTAATGATTTTGAAGAAAAAACTTTAGAGGAAAATAAAACTGAAGAAAGTAAAAATGATAGTTTTACTAAAAAAATAAAAGATAAAAAGAAAAAGATTGATAAAGAAAAAGATGAATTAATTAAAGCTAATCTAGAGTTAAAAGAGAAAGTTTTAAGAATAACCGCCGAGATGCAGAATATGCGTCGAAGAAATGAAATTGATATGGCTAATTTATATAAATATGATGGTTATGATTTAGCCGAAAAGTTATTACCAGTTCTAGATAATTTTGAAAGAGCTTTAAATATTAAAGTTGAAGGCTCTCTTAAGTTTTTAGACGGATTTAAAATGATTTATAATAATTTAGTTAATATTTTAAATAGTAAAGGGATTAAAGAATTAGATGTTTTACATAAAGAATTTGATCCTAATATTATGAATGCAGTTATGACTGAAGAAAATAAAGAATTTGAAAAAAACATTGTCCTTGAAGTAATGCAAAAAGGATATATGTATAATGATAAATTGATAAGACCAGCCATGGTTAAAGTAAACGAAAGGAATGATTAATAATGGCAAAAATAATAGGTATTGATTTAGGAACAACAAATAGTTGTGTTGCAGTATTAGAAGGTGGAGAACCAAAGGTTATTCCCAATAGTGAAGGAGCCCGTACTACTCCATCAGTTGTAGCCTTTAAAGGCGATGAAGAAATGGTTGGACAAATTGCTCGAAATCAAGCAGTTACCAATGCTAAAAATACTATTTCTTCAATTAAAAGAAAAATGGGTACTAGTGAAAAAGTCGAAGCTAATGGAAAGAAATATACTCCTGAAGAGATCAGTGCTAAGATTTTAAGTAAACTTAAAAAAGATGCTGAAAATTATTTAGGAGAAAAAGTAACTAAAGCAGTTATTACTGTTCCCGCTTATTTTAATGATGCCGAAAGACAAGCTACTAAAAATGCTGGTAAAATAGCCGGTTTAGAAGTTGAAAGAATTATCAATGAACCAACCGCCGCTGCCTTAGCGTATGGTCTTGATAAACAAGATAAACTTCAAACTATTTTAGTTTATGACTTAGGTGGTGGAACATTCGATGTATCTATCCTTGAACTTGGTGATGGTGTTTTTGAAGTAAAAGCAACCGCTGGTAACAATCGTTTAGGTGGCGATGATTTCGATAAAAGAATCATGGACTATTTAGTAGATGAATTTAAGAAAGCTAATGGTATTGATCTATCTAAAGATACAATGGCTATGCAAAGAATTAAAGATGCTGCTGAAAAAGCTAAAAAAGATTTATCAGGTATGACCAATGCTTCCATAAGTTTACCATTTATTGCTCAAAATGATGAAGGACCAGTTCATTTTGAAACTACATTATCTAAAGCCAAATTTGAAGATTTATGTCGTGATTTATTTGATTCAACTCTTGAACCTGTTCATAAAGCTTTAAAAGATGCTAAACTTACTAATAAAGATATTGATAAAGTAATATTAGTTGGTGGTTCAACTCGTATTCCATATATTCAAGAATTAGTTAAAAAAGAACTTGGACAAGAACCAAATAAGAGTGTTAATCCTGATGAAGTTGTTGCCATGGGCGCCGCTATTCAAGGTGGAGTTTTAACTGGTGAAGTAGAAGATATAGTTTTACTTGATGTAACACCATTATCTCTTGGACTTGAAACTTTAGGAAACGTTATGACTGTCTTAATTCCTCGTAATACTACTATTCCAACAAGTAAGAGTCAAGTATTCTCAACCGCCGCAGATAATCAACCTGCTGTAGATATTCATGTTTTGCAAGGTGAAAGACCTATGGCTTACGATAATAAAACATTAGGTAACTTCCAACTTACCAATATTCCACCAGCACCAAGAGGAGTACCTCAAATTGAAGTTAAATTTGATATTGATGCCAATGGTATTGTTAATGTAACTGCCAAAGATTTAGGAACTAATAAAGAACAATCAATAACCATTACTTCTTCTACTAATTTAAGTGATGAAGAAATCGATAAGATGATGAAAGAAGCCGAAGCTAATAAAGAAGCCGATGAAAAAAGAAAAGCTGAAGCTGAGGTACGTAATGAAGCTGATAGTATGATCTTTGCCACCGAAAAAGCTATTAAAGATCTTGGTGATAAAGTAGATAGTAAAGATAAAGAAGAAGCTGAAAGTAAAATGGAAGAACTTAAAAAAGCTATGGAAGGTTCTGATACTGACGAGATCAAGAAAAAGACTGAAGCTTTAAATGAAGTTGCTATGAAACTTGCTACTAAAGTTTATGAAGAAGCTGCTAAGAATAATCAAACCGAACAACAAACAGATACTTCAAATGATAATTCATCTAAAAAAGATGATGATGTCGCTGAAGCAAATTATGAAGAAAAATAAAGATAAAGTTCTAGGTAACTAGAGCTTATCTTTTATGGAAAGGGTAAATAAATGACAAAGCTACGCAAAGATTATGCTGAAGAATTAAAATGGAATGTAAAAGATATATATGCTAATATAAGTGATTATGAGGCCGATTATCAAAAGTTAGAAGAATCTTTAAACGAGTATAAAAAGTATAAAGGACATATTTTAGATAGTGCTAAAAATCTCTTAGAATTATTAGAATTTGATCGGGATTTTAATAGTAAATTAGAACAAGTTTATATTTATGCTCATATTCAAAATGATCAAGATACTACGGATACTTTCTTTCAAGAAATGTATGGTAAAGCTTATAAATTGTATGAAAAAGTAAGTGAAGAAACATCATTTATTGTGCCAGAGTTATTAAAACATGATTTTAAATTAATAACTAAATATGTTGAAGAAGAACCTAAACTAAAAGCATTTTTAAACAATTTAAAAGATGTATATCATATGAAACCTTATATATTAAGTGAAAAAGAAGAAAGATTATTATCCGGAATGTTAACTTCTTTTAAAGTACCAGATAATGTTTTTTCCCTTTTAACAGATGCTGATTTAAAATTTGGCTATATCACTAATGAAGAAGGGAAGAAAGTAGAATTAACTGAAAGGTCTTATCGTAAGTTAATTGAGTCTAAAGATAGAAAGGTTAGAAAAAATACTTTTAATAAATTACTTAAAACTTATGGTAGCTTTAAAAATACTTATGCCTCTTTACTTATGGGTGAAGTAGGTAATAATAATAAAATCGCGAGTATCCGGGGATATAATAGTGCTCTAGAAGCCGCTTTATATTCTAATTATATTCCTAAAAATATCTATACTAATTTAATCGAAACTGTTAAAAAAAATATAGAACCATTATCAAAATATTGGCAATTTAAAAGAGATATTTTAGGTTATGATAAACTACATATTTATGA
>CANQDN010000011.1 GCA_947593275.1 uncultured Bacilli bacterium | reverse complement strand
TTCTTCGGATGTTGTTATGACATTTACACCGCAGGTTATACAAGTACGGATAAGAGGGGCTATATCATTTAAATAACTTAAAGTAGCAATAACAGCGATGTCTGGTTTAGAGGTAATAAGTAAGTCTTCTAAACGAGATAAATCACTAATGGGAACATTCTTTTTTTCACATTCAATAATTTCGGAAATATCTTTACCAATTAATTCTTCATTAATATCAACGGCTCCGACTATTTCACCATCTAAATCATAAATATATTTCATAATATATTTACTCATTTTACCACAACCTATTTGAAATACTTTAATTTTTTTCATTTAAATCAACTCCTTCTTCACGAATTAAATCAGCAAAATCAATTTTAAATTGTTCAATAGCTTTTAATTTAGCATCTTCATAGATATTTTTAGCATTACATATGGCTTTGTAGAAATGTTTTAAAGTAACTACTTTTTTGTTATCATATAAAGCATAGGTATAAGCATTAGAGATAATTGTTAAACAGATATCGGGATAACGAGAAGCTATTTCATAAACACGTTTATATTCATCAGTCATATCGATAATAAAACGCAAAATTCGCTCTTTAATAAAATCAGTATATTCACATTTTACCCCTAAGTTATGTTCTATTTTTGGTAAAGTTCCAATTAATATGGCGAGAGTAGTTTCTTTGTCAGCTTCTTCGACTTCGATTTTTTGGAAACGACGGAGGAAAGCACGATCTCTTAAAATATAGTGTTCATATTCTTCAGTTGTGGTAGCGCCGATCATTTTGATAGTGCCACGATCTAGGCCCGCTTTTAACATATTAGCAAAATCTAGGCCACCTTCTTTATTAACTAAAAGATGCGTTTCATCTATAAATATTATAATATTATCTTTTGATGATAGTTCTCTTACTAATAAATCAATACGATTTTCGGCGGCTCCATTTTCGGTTATGCTACCCATAAGAGCGGTTATGTTTATTTTGATAATTTGATAATTTAATAAGACATCGGGAACATAGCCTTTAATAATTCGGTAAGCAAGGCCTTCAACTATAGCGGTTTTACCTATGCCGGGTTTACCTACTAGTAAAGCACTTTTTTCAGGGGTTAGTAGAGTTAATATCATTTGTTTGATCTCGTTATCTCTACCTATAGCGGGATCTGTTATATATTCTTTATCCGTTAGATTTTCACCGTAACGCTCTAACATACTTATATCATTCATAATATATCCTTTCTATTATAAGTATTATACCACGTTTTTAGTTATTTAAAAATAAAAAGCTAAGTATTTTGGTAAATAAATCTAGGAATTTAATATATTCTATTTAAAGATAATTGTTTATATTTTGAGGAATTTATGATAGAATAAGAGTAATAAGGATTGATAATATGAAATTTAAAAGTTTAGGTATTATTGCTTTAATTGTGGTTGGGTTGCTTGTTTATAATTTGTTTTGTTATGGGTTTGCGAATAAAATGATTGATGAAGATACGCATTATGTTATTAAGAGTTATTTAGAAAATAATTTAAATATAACGGAAGATTATGAGTTTATTAAAGCAATAAGTAATGAAGATTATACTTTTAGTGTTTATTTGAAAGTTAAAGAAGAGTATTATCATGTTTTACTGGTGAAAAATCAGAGTTATAAAGTTATTGATGTTGATCAAAGGATACCTGCATATATAAAATAAGTAAAAAGAACCTCAACGTTTGTTGGGGTTTTAGTTTACTATATAAGGATTATTAATTGTTCCTGGTAATTCTTCACTATCAGGATTTGTTGTAAATTCTACTGTTGATTTAAGATTGATTACTGGGCGAACACCAAAAGTGTTGTTATTCACATAGTTGCTGCCGAGAGTTCCCGAATCAACATTTAACACTCCTGCATAACTACCGTTAAAATAACAAGGAGACATTGTCCAATAATCTTTAGCCATCCATAGCCAATACTTAGTATTATTTTGGCCTCCAAAACCTCCAGCATATACTACTTCATCACTTGTTATTAAACCTACTGGATAATTTAATGCTTGATTTCCTCTTTCTGCAGTTTCTACTGTATAATAATCTCTTTTATAATCATCATCTTTTTCAAAATTATTTTTTGTTGCACCAGCTCCACTACATTTTAAGGTTGGTGTTTGTATTTTCTTAAAGCTATTACTTCCTATTAATCTTCCTGCTGGTTGATATCCTGTTCCATTTGTTCCATAACCTCTATCTCCGTGTTCTGCCCATATACCAGCTTGTGTTTTTTTATCATTGCAAAAACCTGTATTATCATCTATTTTACTTCTATTAACATCATTTAATGTTGTTTTTTCAAACCAGTTTTCTACCGCTTGTGCTATAGTACTCCTATGTTCATTTGTATGAGTTAATTCATGACTGTTTTGTCTTATTGCACCATAATAATATCCCACATAAGTATTGTCACTATATTGGGCATTATATTGTATACTATCTCCATTTGGAATATTTGAGCCATTAGAAGTAGGTGTATCTCCTTCTCCTGCATATATTAATCTTATACTTCCGTTTCCATTTATTCTAATGATTCGCCACCATATATCATCACTATTATTTGTTTTTCCAAACTTAACCCAGTTATTATCTACCGTTCCTCGAAAATAATAACTTTTCCCATCATCATCTTCTGTTTCAAACACTCCATTTTGTTTCATGTTTGTTACTTGACTGCCACAATTTGGATCTGTTTGTATACAGCTCGGACCAGTTATATCTCCTATTTCGCCTATATTTTGAGCTATTACCTCATCTTTTAATAATTTAGATTTTTCAAAATATAAATAACATTTCGTTCCTTTCTTAGTTATATCTACTATTAATTTACCAGCATCAAACTCTAACATACTATAATTTTTATCTTCATTCCCAGGTATAGTACAATAACTTACTCCTTTATTTAAAACATATCCACTTTTTGGAACATCGTCCGTTATTTTATATTCTTCTTCATCATTATCTTTAGTATAGACTGCCACAACATTTAAGTCTGCTAACTTATAATTAACAGTTCCATTAACAATATTTACACTTTGAGTTACTCTATATTTAGCTTTACTTATAAATAAACTAATTATAATCATAAGTATTGCACATACTATAAATCCATACAAGAACATTTTCTTTCCATTACTATGATTTAATTTTTCGAACCTCATTTTTATCTTCCTTTGCTCAATTATATTAGAAAATTCTAACTTATACTAAAATTATAGTTTAGCAAATGTCAAATGTCAAGTAAAAATGTGCTATTTATACACATGATAGTGAATTAAAAAATTAATAATGAGAAAATATACTTGTGATGTTTATGTACTTAAAAAGGCTTAAAGAAATTCGATTAGCAAATAATTTTAATCAAGCTAAAGTGGCAGATGTATTAGGTATTGATAGAAGCACTTATAGTTCTTTTGAAATTGGGAGAGATACTATTCCAATTGAAAGATTAAATATATTTGTTAATTTTTTTAATACTTCTTTTGATTATATATTTGAATTTACTGATATATATAATTATTCTGATGTTAAAAATGATATTGATATAAATGAAGTTGCTATAAGATTAAAAGCTACAAGAAAAGAGTGCAAATGCACTCAGGAATATATTGCTTTAGAATTAAATACTAATCATTCTGTTTGGTGTAGGTATGAGCAAGCAAAATTTTTAATTAATACTAATTTTTTATATAGTTATAGTAAATTAATTAAATGTTCGGCTGATTATCTTTTAGGTAAAATAGATTCTCCTAAATATTTAAAATAAGTTTAACATATATTTAATTTTTAATTTTATTCTTAGAAAATTCTTTAAATATTTTTACTATTCTAATTAGTATTTCTTTATTATCAATAGTTAGATCATTGGATGCGATTAAAGTTGCTAGACCATTAGCGTACAGCCAAACATTCATAAATAAGCTTTTAGCTTCTTCAAAAGTCATACTATGTTTATTTACGAGATTAATTATTGCTCCTTGGTTCCATTTTTCATTTAAAACATCATCAACACTTGTCCATTTTAAATTATTAGATAAAAACATGGAACGAAAATAGTTTTTATGCATTTGAGCAAATTCGATATAGGCAACACATACTGTTATTAAAGCATTTTTAGTGTCGACTCTTTTCATGATAAATTCATCATATTCTTTTTTTATTATTTCATTTACTTCATTTTTTAAGTCATCTAAACTGGTATATAGTCGGTATATTGGTTTAGTTGAGATTCCGGCTTTGGTTGCTAAACTACGGGCGTTAATACTTTCAATACCATTTTCTTCAACCATTTTTACGGCTGTTTTTAATAAAGTTTTTTTATCAATGATACTTTTACCCGCCATTTAGATCACATCCTTTTTATGGTAACTTATGTTATCATTATATCATATTATCTTATTTTGTCAAATAGCTTATAGATAGTTAATAATAATAAAAGATGGTTTAGAACCACCTTTTTAATTCTTTTTAACTTTAATTATAAATTGATAAGCATCTGGTAAATCAGTTTCTTCTAAGGCTATATTGAAACCTTTGATACTTAAATTATCTTTAGTATTACGTATTTCATTAATAGCACTTTTTAGGTCTAATCCTTCTTTTTCGGCTTCTATTTGTTCGTAGTTAGGATCTAAAGTATCTATTAATGATAATGGATCAAAGTTTTCATCTTCTGGATCTACTGGAGCTTTTGGAGTTAAGTCAATTACGGGTGCTTGTTCTTCTTTTGGAGGAGTATTAGTAACATTTAAATTAATTGTTGGAGTTTCTAAACGATTTTCTTCAGTATTCATGTTTACTGTTTCATTTTCTAGGAAATTAAAGAAATTTCCTTTAGAATTATTGGTTGCTTCTTCAACCGGAATAACATCTGGATTATACATTTTTTCCCTTTCTATTTCTTGTAATTTGCGAGCTATATCACTTTGTTCATTTATTTTAGGTAATTCACGAGCTTGATTTCTTATAGTATCAATATCTAGGGCCGTTACTAAAGGAATATCAGGTTCGGTTGGTTCTTCTTTTTGGGGCGCTACAGACATTTTTAGAGCTTCATCTAATTCTCTTACTGTCATACGTTTAGAAATAATCCGATTTAACCATTCTCTTTGTTCAGCATGGCTTTCTAAAACTAATAGAGAACGAGCATGTCTTTCACTTATTTCGTTGTTAATTAAAGCTTGTTGAACACTTTCGTCGAGATTTAAAAGTCGCAATTTATTAGCAATAGCACTTTGGGATATACCCATTTTTTTGGCTAGTTCACTTTGAGTTAAATAACCTTTATCTAAAAGATTTTTATAACTACGAGCTTCTTCAATAGGGCTTAAATCACGTCTTTGAACATTTTCAACAATAGCTACTTCAGCACTTTTATTATCATCAATATTAGCAATTACAGCAGGGACTGTTGATAGGCCAGCTTTGATGGCCGCTTTATAACGTCTTTCTCCAGCGACTATTTCATATTTATCTTGAATTCTTCTTAAGACTAAGGGTTGAATTATTCCATGTTGTTTTATGGAATTTGCTAATTCTTCTAAGCCTCGTTCATCAAATTCAAGGCGTGGTTGAAAACGATTGGGGATAATATCCCCGATTGGTACCTCTAGTATTCTTCCTTCTAAATTCATTTTTAATCAGCCCCTATATACTTATTATATTATAACAATTATTGAGATAATTTGCAACTTGTTATATAAAAAAATTAGATTAGTTTAAAGTGGTAAAAGGTTCAAAATTTATTAAAGAAGGATAGTATTCAATTAGTTTTTCTTTTAAATAAAGGGCTTTTTGATAGAGATGAGGATAATTTTTGAGGTTTATGTTGGGGTTCATGATAGTTTCAAATAAACGGGCACGATCTTCTTCGGGATAAGTTTTAGAATAAGTATCAATAAAATATACAGTATTATTATCTTTTTCTTTTAAAGTATAATTAGAATCGGGAGTTTTAGTGTATGATAAAGTATAGTTAAAGTCTTCAGGATTATAGTGTTGATATTCTAAAAAGGCATCTTTTGCTATTTTAAATTCTAAGTTATGCATAAGTTCGTGGGATAAAAGATCTGATAAATTTTGTTTAGTTATGTCGATTACTATCATATAATCACCATTTTTGACAAGAGAATAGGCGGCAGGACTGGCAACTTGGGTAGTGTAATCTTTTGGAGTTAAAGTGCCTGTTAAATAGAGATTTAGTTTAGTTTTGGGAGTATCTTTAAAGATGTCAAAAAAATGATTGGGGAATTTATTTAAAAGAGTATCAAATACAGTTAGGGCATTGATGATTGTTTCATTGTCATAAAGGTTTTCGGCAGTAAAATCAGGGAATAGAGTAGGATCTATGGCATCTTTGGTGTATAAAGCAATATTGTATTTATTAAGAAAAGCTGTTTGATAGTTTTTGATGGTATGTTCTTTTTCTTGGTAGTATTCTTTTAAAGAGAGGGGTTTATTGGGGTTTTTAGAGAGATTTAGAGTGTAGATAGTGTCTTGTAAAGAGTAGATTAGATAGTCATCGGTTGCAAGAAGATTATTGGGAGATGAAATGTTACTTATTAATTCAGTGATGGTGGCATTATTGATATTATAGTTATATAAAGTGTTATTATAGTAAAGATATAGATTGGAATTGTAGTAATAGACAGAATAGTAAAATGGGGAATTAAAGGGATTTGGGATGGTTTGTTCTTCATTAGAAAGAAGATTTAAAAAATAAAAGTTAGAGGCATTATAAAAGTAAAAGCCTTTATTAAAATTAAAATAAAGAGTATAGGGGATTTCTTTTTTAGTTTTAGTATTTATGTCATAGATGTAAGATAAGTCTTTTTCATAGTCGGTAAATAAGAGATATGTGGTATCTTTGGTTTGGAAAAAGTCTTTGTAGGTACCATTTAAATCTAATTCTTGGAATAATAAATCATCTTGTTCAGGTAAATAAAGTTTTTTATTAATAAGTTTTAAAAAAGTATCTTTATAGGGAATTATATTAAAGTCAAGAGATATGATGTTTTCTTGGCTAAAAAGTTTTTCGAGATTTAAATTATAGATGGTTAAATTGGACTCTTTATTACATAAGATGTAGGATCTATCGATGGTGCAAGTATCTTCGTCTACTTGGCTTTTATATTTAGGGGGAGTAGTAAAGGTACTGGTATAAAGATTTATGTGATTGTTTTCTTTAACAAGATAGGAGATAGCATTATTAGTTATATCAAAATTAATTAAAGAATTATCTTTAAAATAATTAGAAGAAGTTAGATATTGGTTTTCAGTTTGAGGTTTTACTTTTGGGTATGAAAAAGGAGTTATTAATAGTAAGATAAAGGATAAAAAAATAGGAATTATAAGAACAATATTCTTTTTCATAGCTTACCTCTTTAGTATCTTTATTATAATTATAATAGCATTTTCTATAATTTATGTCTATTATTTTTTATAAAGATTTTTTGATTATTTTAGAGTAGGGGCGAGGATAAATTGGGTTTGTTTTGGTGGTTTTGGTGATTTTTAGGATAGTTCTTTCACTATTTTCTTTGGGAAGGGTAAATTCAAGTTTTTCTAGAATATTACTATTTAAAGTTTTTAGAGTAGATAAAGATTCATTTAGTTCATTGTTTAAAAGGCCTTTCATAGGAATAAATAGGCCATTTACTTTTAAATAGGGAATAGCTAGTTCAGATAGAATGCGAAGATGAGCAACGGCACGGGATGTTATGATGTCAAAAGAATCACGATAAGAAGAATTAAAATCTTCAATACGAGTGTTTAGGCAGGTGATGTTTTTTAAGTTGAGTTTATTTATGACAGTTTCTAGGAAGGTTATTTTTTTATGGTTAGAATCAATTAAAGTGATGTCTAAATTGGGAAAAACTATTTTTAAAACAAGACCAGGGAAACCGGCGCCTGTTCCGATATCTAAGACTTTTTGAGGAATAGTAAAATCGGCTGCTTTAGTTAAAGTTAAAGAGTCATAAAAGTGTTTTAGGTAGATATCTTCATCTTTAGTTAAAGCAGTTAAATTGAATTTTTGATTATATTCTTGGAGAAGGGTTTTATATTCTTCTAAAGATTTTATTTGGGATTCAGTTAAGTTAATATTTAGTTTAGATAATTCAGTGATAAATTCTTCTTGGGTCATGGTTTACTCCTTTATTTGTTATATTTTTTCTTTAAATAAACTGATAAAATAGATAAATCTGAGGGATTAACACCACTTATGCGAGCGGCTTGGCCTAGAGATTTAGGTCGGATTTTAGATAGTTTTTGTCTTGCTTCACTGGCTAAATTTAAAATGTCATTATAGTCGATATCTTCAGGGATAAGTTTTCCTTCAAGTTTGAGCATTTTTTCAGCTTCTTTATAAGCTTTAGCAATATAGCCTTCATATTTTACTTCTATTTCTACTTCTTCTAATATGTCTTCATCATAGGGAAGAGATATGAATTCTTTTAGAAAATTAATGGTTATTTCGGGTCTTTTTAATAATAAATAGAAGGAAACACTACTAGTTGGGAGAGTAAAATTATATTTAGCAAAAATTTCTTTGGTTTTAGCATTTAGGCTTAAGTTAGTATTTTTTAAAAGTTCTTTTATTTCGTTAATACTATTTATTTTAGTTTTTAGTTTTTTGTATCTAGCTTCATCTATGGTGCCATTTTTGTAGCCAATTTCTCTTAAACGTAAGTCAGCATTATCATGGCGAAGTAAAAGGCGAAATTCGGCACGAGAGGTTAACATACGATAGGGTTCATTTGTGCCTTTGGTTACTAAATCATCAATTAAAACACCAATATAGGCTTCATTTCTTTTTAAGATTAGTGGTTCCATATTATTTAGTTTATGATGAGCATTAATACCGGCGATTAAACCTTGGGCAGCGGCTTCTTCATAACCACTTGTACCATTTATTTGACCGGCGGTAAAAAGATTTTCGATTATTTTGTTTTCTAAAGAAGGTTTTATTTCTAGTGGATCAATCGCATCATATTCGATAGCGTAAGCATATTTGGTTAGTTCGGCATTTTCTAGGCCTTTTAGAGAGTGAACCATTTTTTCTTGAATATCTCTTGGCATAGATGTCGAAAAACCTTGTAGATACCATTCATCATAATAAAGACTTTCAGGCTCTAAGAATAATTGATGACGAGGTTTATCGGCAAAACGGACTATTTTATCTTCAATAGAAGGGCAATATCTTGGGCCGATTCCGGTTACATAACCACCATACATGGCTGATTTGGACAAATTTTCTTTAATAATATTATGAGTAGTTTCGTTTGTGTATATTAAATAGCATTTTTGTTGCTCATTTATTTTATATAAGGGTTTAGTATCAAATGAGAAAGTGTAATATTTATTATCACCGACTTCAGGTTGCATTTTAGTAAAATCGATGGTTGAGGCTTTAAGACGAGGTGGGGTTCCAGTTTTTAATCTTTGAATAGTTAAGCCATATTTTTTTAGATTATCACTTAAATGATTACTTCTTGCTTCACCATGAGGACCTCCAGGAGTGTTTTCTGAGCCAATTAAAATGTTACCTTTTAAATATGTTCCGGTAGTTAAGATAACTGATTTAGCTTTAATTTCTTCACCATTTGCGAGTATTATTCCTTTAATGGTATTATTTTCAACGATTAAATCTTCAACCATACCTTCAATGATAGTAAGATTGGGAGTTTCTTTTAAAGCTTTTAACATATTTTTAGGATAAGTTATTTTATCTGCTTGAGCGCGGAGACTTCTTACAGCGGGGCCTTTACCATTATTAAGCATTTTTATTTGGAAATGAGATTTATCAGCGATGATACCCATTAGGCCTCCTAGAGCGTCTATTTCTCTTACGATTATTCCTTTTGCTGTTCCTCCGATTGAAGGGTTACAAGGCATATCGGCAATATTTTTAAGATTAGCCGTGACTAAAGCAGTTTTTAAATTTAAAATGGCGGAGATATGAGAAGCTTCACAACCAGCATGACCTCCTCCAACTACGATAACATCATACATAAAATCACTTGCTTTCTAATTTATTTACCTAAACAGAATTTACTAAATAGAGTATCTAATAATTCATCTTGATAAGATTCTCCGGTTATTTCACCAAGTAAATCCCAAGCTTTTTTAATATCGATGGCAAGCATATCAACAGGTATTTCTGCGGTATTATTTTTTAGAGCGTTATTTATTGAGTTTAAAGATTCTTTAATTAAATTTATAATACGGGTACTTGATACTATTTCAAGATTAGTAGTTTTTATATAGTCTAAATCGAATAATTCAACTATTTTATCTTTTAGTGATTCTAAACCATCTATAGAAGTAGTATTTCCATAAACTAAATCTTTTAAGTCTAATTTAAGGTTAGATGGTAAATCATCTTTGTTAATAAAAGTTATATGGGTTTTATTTTGGATTTTAGAAATTATTTCTTGATCTTCTTCAGTTAGTTCTTCATTATTATTTAAGACATGAATTATTAAATCAGCAGAATTTAAAACTTCAAGGGATTTATCAACGCCTATTTTTTCGACTAAATCATTAGTTTTGTGAATACCGGCGGTATCGATAAATTTTAGGCGAATACCTTTTAGTTCAATTTCACCTTCAACTATATCTCTTGTTGTACCGGCGATATCGGTTACGATGGCTTTATTTTCTTTAATTAAGGCATTTAAAATACTACTTTTACCAACGTTAGGGCGACCAACAATGGCAACTTTTATTCCTTGTTCGATTAGTTTTCCTATTTTAGATTCATCAAGGAGACTTTCTAATTCCTGTTTTATTTCAGTTAATTTAGGAGTTAAATTTTCTTTGGTGATAACTAAAGCATCTTCATATTCGGGATAGTCTATATTTACTTCTATATTAGCCATTAGATCCATGATTATATCTCTTACTTTTTTTATTTTTAGAGATACTTTGCCACCCATTTGGTTTAAAGCGAGTTTTCTTTCTAGTTCAGTTCCCGAATTTATTAAGTTTTCGACAGCTTCTGCTTCAGCAAGATCTAGACGACCATTTAAAAAAGCACGTTTAGTAAATTCCCCGGGTTCGGCAAGACGTAGGCCTTGTTCTAGTAATATTTCTAATACTTTTTTAGTGGTAGCAATGCCTCCATGAGTATTTATTTCAACAATATCTTCTTTAGTATAAGTTTTGGGAGCTTTAAAGACACTTACTAAAACTTCATCGATGATTTCATTATCTTTTATGATATGGCCATAGTGGATGGTGTGACTTTGGACTTTTGTTAAATCTTTGCCATCAAAAATACTAGCAACTTTAGGTATTGCCTCTTCGCCACTTACACGAATAATAGAGATTGCACCAACACCTCGAGCGGTTGATATAGCACAAATAGTATCATACATAAAAAGTCACTTCCTTAAAGCGACTTTATTATAGCATTTTTTTTATATTTTGACAATTATTATCTAGTTATACCTAATTCTTCCTTATAGTAGATGTATTCTAGTCTTTCAAGTTCTAAATAATAGGCATCAAGTAAAGATTTTAAACTGGAAGAAATCTTAAGAATAGTAGTACCTTTAGCGGTTACATATATTTCTTTTGTGATGCCATGATAATATTTATCAACAAAATTTAAAAGCATTGTTCTTTTTCTTATATCTTCTGGTTCATATTTAAATTCTATAAAAGGATTATTCATATTAGTTTCATTAGTATTTTTAACTGCCATATTTAATACATTATATAAATCTTCTGTTAAAAATTTATAATAATCTCTTAAATTATTATAAAATTCCAAATCATTTTGGATTGATTTTTCATCAATTAATTTTTTTGATTTTAAATTGTTTAGTTTATTTTTATATTCTAGTAATAAATTCTTTTGATTGGTTTTGCTTTTGTTTTCAGCATTGGCTATTTTTTCTTTAGATATTTTTAATAATATATTTAAAATAAAAGCTTCATCTAATAGGATTTTAATTATTTCCATGTTGGTTATATTTTGATATTGTTTGGTGGTTTTTGATAATGGTTTAGGAAGTGTAATTACTTCTTTTAATTCAAAATAATTTTCATCAATAGGGGAGCTATCTATTAGGGCAGAAATATTTTCTTTATTAAATCTTTTTTGGATTTCAATGCTTATTAGATTTAGTTCTTCATAGGTTACGTACTCTTCATTAAAATATTTTCTTTTGCAATTCATGATGGCAAGTATAATATGATTTTTTGTGATATATGTCATTTTAAACCCTCCTTTTTAATTATACATTAGTTAGCTCATTATTACAAGTTTTAGCTTAAAATTAATAATAGATAGCAAAGGAAACCAGCAAGAGTATTACTTAAAAGATTGATCATATCATTGTTTAAATGTTTGATGCCATGATAATATTTTGTAGGAGTATTACAGTGATTTTCTTTTTCGGTGATGATTCCACATTTGGAGCATTTATATTTAACTTGGAATAAAGCGCCTAGATAAGAGTCAATGAAGTTTCCTAAAAAGCCACAGGTAGTAATAATAAGAAAGTTGGTTAGATTATGAGAAAAGATTAAGTAAATTAAAGCGATTAAGAGGCTACCTATAAGGGATGCGATAACACCTAAAAGACTTATATTACCGGATAACCCGGCTTTACTCTTTTTAAATGTTAAAATGTTTATGGGTTCTTTTTTAGATAAAACACCTATATCTGATGCCAAACTATCAGAGATTGCTTCAGCCATTAAGGCAGCATAAACAATTAGGTAACAGGTGTTTTTGGTTAGATAATAAAGAATAATTGCAAGAGTTCCCGGGGCAACATTAGCGATAATTGACATAATATCTTTTTTATGACCTTTTTCATGAATGTCTTTAGTTATTTCTTTTCTTTGGGTGGTTTTTATTTTACCTGCGATAACTGTTGATAAAAAGACTGTTGTTAACATTAAAAATGAAGATAGACCACCATAATAAGTGATTAAAAAAGCAAAGATAAAAGCGAGAATTAAAGCCGGAGTAGTCATAGATTTTTTTAGGTAGGCGAATAGGGCTAAAAGAAAGCTTAATAAAAGTGATAGATAAATATTCATAATTTTCCCTCCTTTAGATTAGATACGCAATTAAAGATAAGCCTAGAGGGAGAGTTAAATTGTCGTATCTGCCTCCTATTAATTCTAAAATACTAGCACTTAAACCAATTAAAATATAGTTTAAAAAAGTATAATCTAAAAGAAAATATTTATTAAATAAGATAGAGATTATGATAGCAATAGCAAAAATTCCGGTTGAGCCTGTGAAAGTTTTTTTGGTGTTTCCGATTTTAAATTTGAAGTTAAAACTTATAAAAGGAGCGATGCCATCACCTAGAGCCATAGTTAAAACACTAAGACCATAATAGGGGAGAAAGCTTGGTTTTAAGTAGGTAATGGTGGCTAAAATTGTAAAGCTTAATGCATAATAAATGGTGCCTTTAGATTTGTTTTTAGTTCTTTCCATAGATTTAATTAAACCTTTTTTATAAGATAAGTAATTAATAAAAATGAAAGTTAGAGGAGGGATTATTAAATGAATGGATGTATTAAAGAAATAGACCATAATAAACCATGAGAAACCAACCATAATATGAATTATCTTACGGGTTGTTTCTTCTTTGTATTGGAATTTCTTTCCTAATATAGTTGTTCCTAGAAGAATTAATAATAAATATAAATATGTTAAAATATAACCTAAAACTATTTTCATAATAAACTCCTTGATGATTTAATTATAGCTTATTAATTGGGTATAGGTCAAGATAAAATTTATGAAACTGTGTAGGGATCATCTATGGTGCCTGAACCGGTAAATTCTACACTAGATTTGAGGTTTATTACAGGACGAAGACCATATATGTTGAACACACCACTGTCAGTGAGTGTGCCAAGCGAATTCATGCGAAACACGACAGCACTAATGCCATTAAAGCTAAATGGCGACATTGTCCAATAATTTTCACCCGTATTTAAGTAATAAGCTAAATTATTTGTACTATATAATCCTCCAGCATAAACTACTTCATCGGCAGTTATTAAACCTACTGGATATGTTAAACTCTGTGTTCCTACACTTGATGTTTTATATGTGAAACTATCTGCTGTTTTATTATTTTCATTTGTACTACATTTAAAGGTTGGGTTTTGTTTGTTTTTTAACCTTTTAGAAGCTCCGTAATAGGTTTCTGTTGTTCCTGTTCCTCCTGCGTCATTATATGTTTCTTGATATGAAGAACTAACATTTCCACTTCGATCATTACAAAATATTGATTCTGTATCTATCCATCCATTTCCATTATCAAACTCATCTTCTAAGTTCTTTTTAAACCATGCATTTAGATTTTGTAATGCCATACTTTGTGTTGCTTTTGATGGTGTTGTTCCATATCCATGCATATTACCTGAAACCCATTCATATCCTACATACTTATTGTCGTCATAAGTATTGCTATTTACTCCCCATACTGATGTACTTATTTGGCTATTTTCTTTATTACCTGTATAACCGCCATCTGTAGTTAAATTAGTGGCTGTTTCTCCTGTGCCAGCATATATTAATCTTATTGTTCCATCTCCATTGATTCGGATGATTCTCCACCATATTGGTTGATTTTTTTCATCTGTACCAAACTTTACCCAATTATTATTTACTTTACCTCTAAAGTAATAGCTTTCGCCAAAATCATCTTCAGCTTTACATATTAAACTTTCGGTATCTTCTACACTACCAAAAGTTGTTGGACATTTTGCTAATTCTTCTTCTGTTGCTTTTGCTATTATATTATCTTTTAATTTTTTAGATTTATCAAAATATAACATACAACTTGTCTTATCTTTTGTTAGATTGCTTAATTTTAAACTGTTTGTTACACTATTCCATGATGTCTTTGCTCCATTATTACAGAAACTTCTTTCTTCATTAAATTCATAACCTTTTGTTGGTATGGTTTTACTTACTTTATATTCTCCATCTTCTTCTATAAATACTGCCATTTGTTTACTATTTATTTCATTTGATGTATTTCCTTTACTATTTACATACATTATTCCTAAAGTTACACTAAAACCTGCTAATACTATTCCTAAACCTTTAACTACTTTTTTCATTATAAATACTCCTTTTATTATTATATTTAGATTATAGCATATATTTTTTATTTTGTTAAGATATATCTTAACAAGTTTTAGTGGTATTAAAATGTTTAGTTTTACACTTTATAATAATATAAATAAATAATTTTTATCTTAATAATAAAATTTAAGGATGTGATTAATATGAGTTTGATGGAAGTTGTGGGTTTAAATACTAAATGGTATAGATATGAAAGAAATTTAACTCAAGAAGATTTTGCTGATAGAACAAATTTTAAAATGGCTTATATAAGTACAATAGAAAATGGAAGTGCTAATTTAACTTGTAAAAATATTGAATTAATAGCTAAAGCTTTAGCTATTAAGCCTATACTTTTATTTGATGAAGAAACTGCTAAGAAAGCTAAAAAACTGCCAAAGAGAGTAGATATGTATAATAAAGATGAGAATTAAAAGAATTATTGATATTAGAAAATTATTTGATGAAATAGAAAAATAGGCAAAAAGAAAAGCCCATATATATGAGCTTTCAGAATAATTCAGTAGTCTCCCAGTTTCTACATGTATTCTTTCAGTTAAAACTTACTCTGACCTTAAATAAGGCGTTAGTGCAAGAAGAATATTTACACCCTTAAATTATTCTTTTTTTTATTTGAGAGTGCTCTCTCAATTAATTTATAACATGTTTTTTGTTAAAAAGCAAATATTTTTTCTTTCTTTTAAATAAAAAACCCATAAGCTTTAAACTTATGAGTATAAAGAAACATTTTTTAACGTTTACTAAATTGTGGTGCACGACGGGCTTTTTTAAGTCCATATTTTTTACGTTCTTTAACTCTTGCATCACGAGTTAAGAAACCTTCTTTTTTTAGGATTTTACGATAAGAATCTTCTCTTGATTGATCAGTATTTGCGTCAAATTTAAGTAGGGCTCTTGCGATACCTAAACGGATAGCTCCGGCTTGACCAGAATAACCACCACCACTTACTGTAACTTCAATATCAAAACGATTAGCATTATCAGTTGCAGCTAAAGGTTGTTTTAAATCCATTACTAAAATTTGATTTGGAAAATATTCGTTTACGTCTACTCCATTAACTGTAATATTACCAGTACCACCAGTAATTCTTACAGATGCAGAACTTCTTTTACGACGACCTGTTGCGGTCCATACTTGTTTTGCCATTAGTTACCTCCTAATCAACGTTTAAAGCTATAGGCTTTTGGGCTTCATGTTTATGATTTTCATCTTTATAAACAAATAATTTTTTACCCATTTGTCTTCCTAATGGTCCATGTGGAAGCATACCTTTTATAGCTCTTTCGACCATTTCTTCAGGATATTTTTCAAGCATTGTGCGAGCATTTCTTTCTCTTAAGCCTCCTGGATATCCTGAGTGATTGTAATACATCTTATCGTCTAATTTTTTACCAGTTAAGTTTACTTTAGCAGCATTAATTATAATAACATAATCACCACAGTCTACATGAGGAGTATAAGTTGGTTTATGTTTTC
>CANQDN010000010.1 GCA_947593275.1 uncultured Bacilli bacterium | reverse complement strand
ACTGGATATTCTAAACTTTGAGTCCCTGTTATTATTCCATTTGCAGTTGATTGAATTCCTTTTGCTCCTGTATAAGTAAAGTAATCTTCATTTTTATAATATTTTGTTCCACATTTTAAGGTTGGCTGCTTATTAGTATTTACTAATCTTAAATATGCTCCATAATAGGTTACATTTGTTCCTGTGCCTGCTTCATCAGGCATATCTTCGCTCCATGAAGTAGATGTGCTAGTTGAATTTGATCTATCATTGCAAAAACCAGCACTTTCATCTATTTTTCCATTACCACCATCCAATTCATCTGCTAAATTTTTTTGAAACCATTCCATTAATTTATTATAAGCATTACTTTGTTCTTTAACTTTTCCGAAACCATGAGCATTATTATTTTCATATTGATAACCTGCGTATTTACTATTAGAATAATCACTATTAAATCCTTGGTTCGTTAAGGCATTTGTTCCTTCTCCTTTAGTTTCAGGAGCACTTGATCCAATTCCTGCATAAATTAACCGTATTGTACCATCACCATTAATTCGAATGATTCTCCACCATATTGGTTGATTATTGCTATCTGTTCCAAATTTCACCCAGTTATTATCTACTGTCCCTCTAAAATAATAACTATCCCCAAAGTCATCATCAGCCTCATATACACCATTTTCATTATAAGTACACCCATCACTACATGCTGTACCATCAAAATTATTAGTTTTCCCTTCAGATTCTAAATATAATCCTTTTAACACTTTCTTACTTACTGATTCATCAAAATATAACATACAACTTGTCTTATCTTTTGTTAGATTGCTTATCTTTAATCCATTTGTTAAACTATTCCATGATGGCTTTGCTCCATTATTGCAAAAACTTCTTTCTTCATTAAACTCATAACCACTTGTTGGTATTGTTTTACTTACTTTATATTCTCCATCTTCTTCTATAAATACTGCCATTTGTTTACTATTTATTTCATTTGATGTATTTCCTCTACTATTTACATACATTATTCCTAAAGTAACACTAAAACCTATAAAAACTAAGCTTAAATACTTTATATACTTATTCATAATAACCTCCAACTATTCTACTAAAATTATAATATTGTTTAATATAATTGTCAAGAAAATTCTAATTTATTGTTGAGCTTTTACCTATAATATAATGATAACAAAGTTATACAATAAATGAGAAAATATATACTGGGAGTGAGAATATGAAAGAAATTACAAAAGACATTACAGATTATGATAATGAAATTTACAAAATAGTAAGTAGAAATATTAAATATTATCGATATAATAACAAAAGCAAATATGCCGATAAGTATGGTAAAATTACCCAAGAAAGATTAGCAGAACTATGCGACGTAAGTTTAGGATTAATTTCGAATATTGAATCAGAAAAGGTACACCAAACCTTCAGTATTGCCATTCTCTATCGTATAGCTCGCGTCCTAAATATAGATATAAAAGAATTCTTCACAGAAAGATAAAAAAACATCAAAATTAATTGATGCTTTTTTAATTTAGAATGTTATTCAAGATTTAATAAAATTTTTAATAAATCTCCTCGTTATATTAAGCTTCGTAAACGCTTACTTTCTTTTTATCTCTACCTAATCTTTCAAAACGAACAACACCATTTATTTTAGCAAATAATGTATGATCTTTACCCATTCCAACATTAGTTCCCGGATAGATCTTTGTTCCTCTTTGACGATATAAAATAGAACCTGCACTTACGCTTTCTCCATCACTTGCTTTAGCTCCTAATCTCCGACCTCTTGAATCACGACCATTTTGAGTTGAACCTTGAGCCTTAACGTGTGCAAATAATTGGATATTTAATTTCATAAAATTCATGGTCTTTCCTCCTTCATTATTTTAATATTTTCTTTATAAGTTTTCGCTAGTTCTTCTAATAATTCTAGCATATTTTCCATTATTAATAAACAATCTTTATTATTACCCAAGATATTTATTGTAAGTTTATCTTTTTCCTCCACGTATTTTAAAAAGTCTTTATCTATTCTTAATATCGCATTTATACTTGTAATAACAATAGAAGATGCACTTGCACAAACTATATCTTTCCCATACTCTTCATAATTCGCATGTCCTGTAATAATAATACTTTCTTTACTAATATTTACTTTAATCATAATTAACTAATTGCTTTAACAACTAATTTAGTATATGGTTGTCTATGACCTTGAGTTTTACGATATTTTTTCTTAGGTCGATATTTAAACACTTTAATCTTCTTTTGTTTTCCGTGTTTTTCTACAGTACAAACAACCTTAGCACCCTCTACATAAGGAGTACCAACTTTATCTCCAACTGCTAAAATATTTGTAAATGTTATATCACTGCCAACTTCATTAGGTAATTTTTCGACATAAATAACATCCCCAACAGTTACATAATATTGTTTGCCACCTGTTTCAAATACTGCTTTCATATTCATTCCTCCTTCTAATATTTTTAAGACGCACCATGATGGTAAATAATTATTATTATTTTTAAGACCATTTTTGAGTGGTTTTTTACGAATACTAAAAAGCATTACGCGTATATAATTCTAGCAAAAAATACCCTCTTTGTCAAATCTTTTTTTCGTTTATTTATAAGAAAATAGTCTATTAAGAACTTTTTTCTCACTTATAATATTTTTATTATCTTTAAAATAATGATAAGTATCTTTCTTAAGTAAGTTTAAATTAATCTTTTTATTATATTTAATTTTATTAAAGGATATATTATTTAAAAATCTTTCTAATAAAAACTTTATTCGTTTAAATTTAAATTCTTTCACCTCTTGATATATTTTAAAAATTAAAAAACTTATAATTAAATAATTATTTAAACTAAATACTTGATCATAATTTATAAATAAAATAATTGCTATTATACTTATTATTATACTTATATAAAAAGAAGTTGTATAAGAAAAAAACTTTTCCATAAATGCTCGCATTAAATGATAACCATCTAAAGGTATTATAGGAAGTATATTAAAAAGAAGGATAGTTTTATTATAAGTAATAAAAATGTTATAGCTATCATTTGTTAAAAAGCCTTTCTGATAGACTAAAAATACCAAAAGAAAAAGAAACACTTGAAAAAGAATACCAGCACTCGCAATAAAAATATCATGGCTTATTTTAGTATTAATCGGTTTATTTAAAGTAGTTAAACCCCCACTTGGGTATATCTCTACTTTTAAGACTTCATACTTTAAAAGGCGTGCCACCATGATATGCCCCATTTCATGAAAAAGAATAATAAAATAAATGATAATAATATTTTTAATTAAACCCGTCAGAAAAAAACTTAATATTAAAACATAAGTTGCTATATTTATTTTAAATTTGGGAAATATATTCCTCATAATTTAAATATTCTCCATCTTTATTTAAAGTAATATATAAATAATCTTCACTCGTAATTCCAATTATAGTAGTGCTTTCAATATAATCATACACTTTTAACTCTGATGAAGTAACTCCTGAATACCAAATATCTACTCCATCATTTCCCTGCACAATTATTGTATATCCAAGATCATCTTTCTCCCCCATAAAAACCACTATTCCACTAGCAAGTGCACTAACACTACTTCCTTTACTAACCATAAGTTTATAGCTATTTTGATAAGCTTCAACCCGAGTAACATTAAGCTCATCTTTAAATACTGGTGTACTTTCTTTTTTACTTAAAATATCTACTTTCCCAAATAGATCTTGATAAATATTATTAATTTTATTAAAACTTAAAGAATTTTCTAAAACATACTTTTGATATAGTTCTTTATTTTTAGCACTTAAATTAGTATAGATAATACTTCCTAATACTAAAATAATCGTAAGTAAACTCCGCGTTATTAAATTCCTAAAATATTTTATTTTCGAAGAATTATTTCTCGGTTTTCTTGTTACATAATTATTTCTTTTCTGTTTATTTTTTTTAATTATATCTTCAACCATTAATTATCACCTAGATAATTTTATGCGCGATTTAATTAAGTTATAACATAACCCATAAAAAATAAAATTAATAATTAAATTAGTTTTTAAGAATTTTAAAAAATAAAAGATATCATAGTTATTTATTAATGCAAGTATTAAATTAAAAGTAATAAAAAGCAATAATAAAGATAAAAGATAATTAAAAAAAGTATTAGATCTAATATTAAGTTTCTTATAAAATAAGAATAAAAGGAAGATAATAAGCGTATTCAAAAAATAAGTATTTAATATTAAAATATCTAAAATAAGGGTAATCATAAAAAGTTTATCTATCCTATTTTTAGGTATTAATAAAATATTAAGAAGAATAAAAGATGTTTTAAAAGGACTTAAAAGCGCTAAAAGAAAGTCTAATAATAAAAAGATCATGATATAACTCCCACATAACTTAAATTAGTAAGATTAGAAGAGGGATTAATTTTTAAAATATATTCTAACCCCAAAGAATCTTTTTTAATTTCTTCTACACTCCCCACCAAAATTCCCCCTTTTATACTTGTAAGTCCCGAAGTATAAACTTTAGTCCCAATAGTTATTTCATCTTCTCCTTTAATGTTTTTAACAATAATATCCCCATTTTCCCCACTTAAAATACCATAACTATTATTTACTTTAACTGATAAAGCCATATTACTACTAGATAACAAGGTAACCTCACTATAGTTATCATAACACTTCTTTATTAAACCCACTACTCCCATCTGATCAACCACTAAACTCCCCACTCTAATATCATCTTTTTTCCCCTTTAAAATAGTTACTTTATCATAAAATTCATAAATATCTCGATTAATAAGTTTACTATATGTAACATTATAATTATCATAAGGTATATCTAAAAGCTTACTTAAGTCTTTATATTCCATCTCATAGTAAGCTTCTTTATCAATAAAATTCCCTATATTCGGCTTAAAAAATCCCATAATCATATCTTTAGAAAGAAAAAGAAGGTATATTATAATAAGAAAAAAGTAAAAATAATTCTTCTTCATAACTCTTCACCTATTATTATTATAACCCACATTTTAATTTATATATTCTTTAAATATCTGTAAAAGTGAATTATTAATACTCTCATAATACTCATCATCACTCTTTTTAATTAAAGCTGCAAAATTCTCCAGATTATTTATTAAAGTCCCATTCGCCTTTAGTTCTTTTTCACTAAAAGTAAACGAATTATCCCTAAAATAACTTGCCATAATATCTTTTGTTTCTCTATCCGGATAAATACCAATTACCACTTCATATAACCCATTATTGTTATAAATAATCCCCCTAGAATACTCGCTTAATTTATCTTCTGCTTGCTCTTTAGTCGTATAAGTTCCCCCAATTAAAAGATACGCTTTTTTCTCTATTGCATTAGTTATAAGAGTAGAATCAAAGGTGGAAGTAAAAATAATTGTTCCAATAATTCCCATTAATAAAGCCAATATAAATATCTTAACATTCTTTTTCATAATATCACAAACTAATAATATCATATTAATAACTAAAATAATGTCGAAAGAAAGTTTATTAACCAAAAAAGATAAAAGTAACAATAAAAGCCGCGATTATCCCCATAAGATCTGCAAAAAGCCCAACTGGAAGAGCATACCTCGTTTTAGTTACTTTAATACTTCCAAAATAAAGGGCTAAAACATAAATAGTCGTATCCGTACAACCTTGAAGAGTAGACGCTAAACGCCCAATAAAACTATCCGGCCCAAAAAGATTAAAAATATCATTCATAATCGCAAGTGATGCCGACCCCGATATAGGTCTTAAAATAGCCATAGGAAGAATATTCATAGGAATATTTATTAATGTAAATATAGGTCTTAAAAAACTTAAAGCCCCCTCTAAAAAGTTACTTTCTAAAAAAATATTTATAGCAAAAACCATCGCAACTATTGTAGGAGTTATATGAAAAACCATAATAAGACCTTCTTTAGCCCCCTCTAAAAAAGTATCATATACATTAACTTTTTTAAAAAAACCATAAAGAATAATTAATAAAACAAAAAGAGGAATAATTATTTTAGATATATTATTCATGCCTCTTCCTCCTTCTAATAAAATAATCTAAAGTTAAACCCGAAATACTTGATATCGCCGTTGCAATTACACTAGTTATAATAATTTCTGTTGGATTTTTACTCCCATGCATAAGTCTTAAAGCAATAACTGTCGTTGGAATTAAAGTAACACCCGCTGTATTTAAAACAAGAAAAGTTATCATCGCTTCTGTTGCCGTATCTTTTTTAGGATTATCTTTCTCAAGTTCTTCCATCGCTTTTAAGCCAAAAGGCGTCGCTGCCGACCCCAAACCAAGCATATTCGCCGCAATATTAGAAGCAATATAACCTAAAGCTGGATGATCTTTTTTAAGACTTGGAAATAATTTACTTAAAAGTGGATTTAAAAGTCGAGAAAATATCTTTAATAATCCGGATGCTTCAGCAATCTTCATAATCCCCGTCCATAAAATAATAAGAGGCATCATTTCTAAAACTAAATTAACTCCACTTGTCGCATGCGTTAAAATACCTGTATTAATAGTCTCAATATTACCCGTCAAAAGAGAATAGCTAATCGCCATAAAGATTAAAAAAGCCCATATTTTATTTACCATGATTTAAACCAATCCTTTATTTTTTGCCATAAACTCTTCTTTGGAATAACTTTATTATTTTTAATATAAATACTTTCTTCATGTAAAATAGTTTCCCCCAATAAAACTTTAGCTTCCCCAATTTTAGTATTATCACTTGGTGAATCTAATTTATAAAGGTTAATATCTACTTTTAAGTTTTCCGCTTCTTTTTTAGTTACAAGAGCATAATAATCATTTTTTATATAAAAAATACTATCAGGATAAGAAGCATTAGTTATATTAAAAGTCTTTTTATCTAATACTTTTAAAGCATCATATTTATTAAAATAAGTTTCATATAAAGCTTTATGATCACTAAAATCATTCGGATCATTTAAAGTTACAATAACTAAATTCTTATAGTCTTTACTAGCGGTCGTAACTAAAGTCCTTCGAGCATTATCCGTATAACCTGTTTTCCCACCAGTAGTATATTTATACATTTTAAATAATTTATTTTTCCCTTCCCAATTATAAGTTTTAATGTTACTTTTTGCTTTATAATTAGTAGTATTAAAGATTTTTCGAAATGTTTTATTTTGCATTGCAACTTTAGTTAAAAGTGCCATATCATAGGCAGTCGAAATATTACCATAACCACTTTCATCTAAACCATGTGGATTAACAAAATAAGTATTCTCCATTCCAATTAAACTAGCATATTCATTCATAAGATAAACAAAAGAATCAAGCGAACCTGCAACCCCTTTAGCTATTGTAACCGCAGAGTCATTCCCACTCCGAAGCATAAGCCCATAAAGTAAATCTTCTAGTTTTAACTGTTCTCCTACTTCAAGATAAATACTCGAACCATTAGCTTTTAATATGTCTTTATCGGCCGTAATAACCTTATTTAAATCGCCATATTCAATACTTACAAGCGAAGTCATAATCTTTGATATAGAGGCAATTAAACGTTTTTCATGAGCATTTAATTCATATAAAACCCGACCACTATTGAGATCCATTACTATAGCACACCTGGCACTTAAAGCTTTAGTTTTAATAGGAAAAATTATAAAAATAAATATTAATAGCCAGATTTTTTTCATTGCTTTTCACCTATTTAAATTTATGCTAAAAGAAAAAATAAAAAAACTAAAAGCTTAAACTTTTAGTGAATCTTCTGGGATTAATTTGCGAATCATTAAAGATGCTTGTAAATACCTTTCATCATTTTGAGTTTCTTCTTTACTTAATAACTCATAAACTAAAGGTTTTAAGTGTTCCTCCAAGACTTTCCTTAAATTAGCTAACTCTTGTTCCTTTTTATTAATATCTTCATTTAACGCATCTTTTTCGAGGGCTATATCTCTTTTTTCACTTATTTTCTCTGTCTCTTCTTTAACTAAATCCAAAATATTCGTTTTAGATTTAGTAAGACTTAAACTATTATTAAGGCGATAGTTATCATAATATTTAGTAATTTTTTTTAAAGAAATAAAACCAACAGTATTAATAACTATACTAAATAATATAAAGAAAAGAATAAAAGGATTTAAAGCTCCCATATTAAAATTAGTAAATATAAGAAAAACCATACCTAAAAAAGAAAAAAGCATAATAATTCTAATAACCTCTTTTAAAGTATTTTCTTCCTCAATCTTAGTTTCTTTTTCATACTTCTCCTGTGCTTTAGTTAACTCTAAAGATAAACTACTAATAGTTTTAGCAATATTTTCTTCTTTTTCTTTTAATAAATCTAGCTTTTTTCTTTCTAAACTTATAGTCTCTTCTAAAATTTTAATATATTTTAAATAAGTATCCATACTGAGCCCTTCTTTTAATATGCTCTATTTTAGCATAAACTTCTTATTTTCTCAAGAAAAAAACTCCTAAAAGAGTTTTAGTCATAGTCATAAATACCATGGATCTTTTCTAAAGTTACTTCATCAGGTTGTTCCACTTGCCATTTACCATTTACTTTAGTAGTCTTTAAGACAATATTATAGGTTATATTATCATTTATAGTCCTCATTCTATCTAACTTATAATCTAAATATTTTGAAGCATCATAAGCTCCATCACTTAAAAATTCTTGTTCATGCGTATCTAAATAATCTTTCGCTTCTTTTTCTGCTTTATGTAGATCATAAGTCGTAATCTTTACAGTAACATTAGCACTATCTCCATTATATTCTTCATTCTCAATTTTAAAGCTTAAATTCCGATAAGTTCTTTTTAAAACTTCTTTATAAGTTTCTTTATTACTATCGTTTAGATCTTCTTTTTCTACTAACTTATCAATATCTTCTAAAACACTAGAGGATAACCCCTGATATTCATTTAGATACTTTTCAACAGCATCCGCGGCTTTATCATTCGAACAAGAACAACCCACTACTAAAAAAAGACTAATCATTAATAAAATAACTTTTTTCATTTCATCATTCCTTTTTAATTATTATGAGGGATATTTTAGTAAATATACAAAAAATATTTTAATTCTTTCAAAAATATAGTATAATTAGATTGGTGATATTTATGGATACTTGGTTACAATATATAATAATTGGTATTGTCTTAGTTATAATTTGTTTAATTGTTTTAAAATTATCTAAAAGAGATTTTCGAATAGAAGCTAATAAACTTATTAGTTATCTTGGAGGTAAAGATAATATTGTTAGTGCAGAATGCAATATGAGTAGATTTAAAGTGATATTAAAGGATGTTTCTTTAGTTAATAAAGATGCAATCGAAAAACTAGGCGCTAAAGGAATAGTTGAAATAGATAACCAACTTAAAATAATCTTTGGGAAGGATGCTCATCAATTAAAAAGATATATCGACGATATAATTTAGTACTTCTAAAAAAGAAGTATTTTTTTTATAGTTAATTTAAGGATTAGACACAGTTACTTGATTTATGTTCTTTATTTAGGTATAATAATCTTAGGAAGTGGAGTTACAAGAGTATGAAAAAACTTAATAAAAAAGACATTATAAATATTCTTTTATTAATTATATTTTTTATAGGTATTGTATTTTATCTAACTAAATTTAAATATTTGTATGGTTCAACCATTGATTGGGAAACCCAACATTGGAGTTTTGCCGAATATTTTCGCATGCTCTTTTATAAAAATCATCAACTTTTCCCCTCTTTTGCCTTCAACATTGGCGCGGGCGAAAACATTTATAATTATTCCTATTATGGCTTTTTAAATCCCATTTTATTAATCTCCTATTTTCTTCCTTTTTTAAATATGCCAACTTATATTATAATCTCAAGTATTTTAGGAGTTATTATAAGTGTTATTTTACTTTATAAATGGTTAATTAACCACACGAATAGATCTATTACATTTATTTCTACATTTCTCTTCTTATGTAGTGCACCCCTTATTTTACATAGCCACAGACACATCATGTTTGTAAATTATATGCCCTTTTTAATTAGTGCTTTAATTAGTATTGATAAATATTTTAATGATCATAAAAGGTGGCCTTTAGCGCTCCTCACTTTCTTAATCGTCATGTCTAGCTATTATTTTAGTATACCTAGTTTAATGGTTTTAGTTATATATGGTATTTATGTTTATTTAAAAACTAATAAGAAAATAACTATTAAAGGATTCTTTAAAGATGGCTTTTTATTTTTAATCCCCATTATGGTGGGCGTATTATCCGCGAGTATTATTTTATTCCCAACTCTTTATACCCTCTTTATTGGAAGAAGTAGTAATACTGTTACTATCGCCCTAAAAGAGCTTATTATTCCTAACTTAAATATTGATTACTTTTTATATGGCAGCTATTCTATTGGTCTTACAAGTATCCTTTTATTTAGTCTTATCTATGGATTCATGAGCAAAAAAAGAGAGAATATCTTTATTTCTTCAGTTATGACTTTAATTGGCTTTTTCCCCATAATTGTCTTTATCTTAAATGGCTTTTTATATATAAACGCCAAAGTCTTAATACCTTTTGTTCCCTTAATGATTTATTTTATCGCCCTATTTTTAAATGATTTATTCCAAGATAAAGTTAACATCAAAAAAGAAATTATAGCAATTTTCATACTAACATTTGTTGCTTTCATTACCAAATGGCATAACTTTAATTATTTAATTAATACTGTTTATTTACTAGATATTGGAGTTGTTATCGTCGGTTTTCTAATTTATAAATATAAAAAGATAAAATGGGTTTTAATGGCCTCATTAATCCTCCCTTCATTTATTACCATGATTGCAAATAACACTAATGATGAATTAATGAGTATCGAAAACTATAATAAAATCTTTAATCCCAATATAAACATCTTATATGATGAAATAGACCCTAAAGAACTATATAGATCAAGTAATTTAGTAGATACTTTAGTAACATCAAATAAAGTTTATAATTTAAATTATTATAATACTTCTGTTTATTCATCCGGCTATAATTCTTATTATAAAGAGTTTTACACCGAAACTTTTGCTAACCCTATAAGCCACAGGAATCACATGATTTTAAGTCAAATTAATAATCCTTTATGGAATACCTATATGGGTATTAAATACCTTGTAAGTAACTATGAACTACCTGAGTATTCTTTAATAGATAAAAAAGATGACTACTATCTATATCAAAATAATGGAGCCTATCCCATTGGTTATGCCAGAGATAACTTAATGAGTTATGAAGAATTTAATAAACTAGACTATCCCCAAAATATTGAAGCCTTATTAAAATACACAATTGTTGATGAAGATGTAAAATCAAATTATACTTCAACTTTAAAAGAATATAAGTTAGATTTAGATAATATAACTAATCCTAATATTACTGTAAAAGAAACTGAAAATAAATATCTTTTAGAAGTAAGCAAAAAAAGTACCATAAATATTCCCCTTAATAATGATTTAAAGGATAAAATACTTTTAATTAGATTTAAAATGAATTATGAACAAAAATGTAATAAAGGTGATACTTCCATTACTATTAATAAAGTAAAAAACACTTTAACCTGTGAAAGTTGGAAATACAAAAATAACAATCATACCTTTGATTATGCCTTTATAAATCCTAATAATTTAAAAGTAACATTTAGTAAAGGAACTTTTGATATAAGTGATATTAAAGCTTATCTATTAGATTATAAAGAAATTCTAAATATTAAAAATAATCTTAATAGTTTTAACTTTGATTTAGAAAAAACTACTGGTGATGTTATTGAAGGAGATATAAACGTACTAAATGATTCCTATTTCACTTTAAGTATTCCTTATGATACAGGTTTTAAAGTATACGTTAATGATAAAGAAATCGCTTATAATTTAGTTAATACTGCCTTCATGGGTTTTCCCATAAATAAAGGTAATAATCATATAAAAATAATTTATACATCCCCTTTTAAGAATATTTCTCTTATATTTTCTGGGCTTGGTTTAATTGGTATTATTATTTTATTTATAAATGATAAGAAAAGAGGTAAAAAATGAAAAAAGAAAAGATTAGTATTATAGTTCCTTGCTATAATGAAGAAGAGGCTATCCCCTATTTTTATGAAGAAATAACTAAAATTAGTAAAGAAATGTCTAAAGTTAATTTCGAATATCTATTTGTTAATGATGGCTCTAAAGATAACACTTTAACCATTTTAAGAGACTTAAGTAAAAAAGATAAAAATGTTAGATATATTTCTTTTTCGAGGAACTTTGGAAAAGAAGCCGCTATGTATGCCGGATTAAAGAATGCAACAGGAGATTATGTAGCCATTATGGATGCCGATTTGCAAGATCCTCCTAGTTTACTGCCTAAAATGTATGATATCTTAAAAAATGAAGATTATGATATTGTCGGAACAAGAAGAATTACAAGAACCGGAGAACCTCCAATAAGAAGCTTTTTTGCTCGATTATTCTATAAATTAATTAATAAAATGAGTAAAGTAGAAATGGTTGATGGCGCTCGAGATTTTAGATTAATGAAAAGAATAGTAGTAGATGCCATAAATGAATTAAAAGAATATAATCGTTATTCTAAAGGTTTATTTAGTTTTGTAGGATTTAATACTAAATGGTTAGAATATGAAAATATCCAAAGAGTAGCGGGAGAAACTAAATGGAATTTTTGGAAATTATTCTTATATGCTTTAGAAGGTATCACAGCTTTTTCTGTAGTACCCCTTGCAATTGCTTCTATTGTAGGACTAATATTTTGTTTTATAGCGTTTATAATGGTTGTTGTTATTATTGCTAAAACTCTTATTTGGGGAGATCCCGTTAGTGGTTGGCCTTCACTCGTTTGTATAATATTTTTTGTAAGTGGAGTGCAGTTATTCTGTTTGGGAATTTCTAGTCAATATTTGTCAAAAACGTATTTAGAGACTAAAAATAGACCTGTATATATTATTAAAGAAACAGAAAAAGATAATAAATAAAGATTTACTAATGAATAGTAAGTCTTTTTTTAGGTAATTAAAAAGCAAGGATTAGAGTATTTCCTTGCAATGAAAACTATTCTTGCCCATGAATATAGTTAGAAAGCGTCATGAGCAAGAGTTAGTTAGATACAATATATGGGTTAGTACTTGTTCCTTTTGGCTCATCTGCTTTTTCAAATGAGAATGTTGTATCAGTTTTTAGATTGATGACTGGGCGGAGACCAAACGTGTAGCTCACAGAATGGTTGCAGTCGAAGTAACCACCATCATTCACATAGAACACATCAACATTGCTGTAGTAACTACTAAAATAAGCTGGAGACATTGTCCAATAAGTTTGCCCTGTATATAACCAATAACCTGAATTAAGCTTACCAGATACCCCACCTGCAAAGGCTACTTCATCTGCGGTTATAAGTCCGATTGGATAATCTAAGCTTTTTGTTCCAGTTATTGTACCATTCGTAGTTGAATCTATTCCTGTTGCTCCTGCATACGTAAAGTAGTCATTATTCTTATTATTAGATTGAATATTTTTTGTACTACATTTTAATGTCGGTTGCCTATTTTGCACTAATCTTAAATATGTTCCGTAATAAGTTGGAGTACTTCCTGTTCCACCAGTTTCAGTCATTTCAGATTCTGACCATGGTATAGTATAACTAGTTGAACTTGATCTATCTCCACAAAATCCGGCATTTTTATCTATTTTGCTATTTTGTTCTTCAAACTCATCTTTTAAGTTCATTTCAAACCAGCTTTTTAATTTAGTATATGCATCACTTGAATTTGTATGTCCTCGTTGTTCTCCTTCATTACCATATTGGTATCCTACAAATCTATTATTATTATTGCTTGTATTAAATTTATAATCAGTTCCGTCTATTCTTCCATCCGATTCTGCAAGATTCGTTCCAGAAGGGCCGTTTCCTGCATATATCAATCTAATTGTTCCATCGCCATTTATTCGGATGATTCGCCACCATATATCTGCTCCACTAGTACTCATATTTCCAAACTTAACCCAGTTATCATTTACTGTTCCTCTAAAGTAATAACTATCTCCAAAATCATCTTCGGCTTTATATAACCCGTTTTCTTGTACATCACAACCTACTGCGCATGATGTTTTATCAAAATGTGGACCATTATCTTCTATTAAATTTGAATTTTCTATTATTGTATCTCCTGCTTTAGCTATTTTATTAAAATAAACAAAACATCTTTCTTCAGGGGCTAAATTACTTATAATATGCTCTCCGTTTTCATTTGTTTTTAATATTGCATCTTCATCAGGATTTTTTTCACCTTTTAAAACGCAATAACTTTTAGTTTCATCTATTGTATAATTTCCTTCAGGCATTTTATCAATTTTCTTTTCTTCTTCTCCATCTACTTGATACATAGCTATACTATTATAACTATCATTCACTTCTATTCTATCTTTTAATACATATTCTTCTCTTTGCTTATTATCTTTCTTAATTGTAAACAAACAAACTAAAAGAATACCCACTATTCCCATTACTAATACTTTATTTAACTTCATTGCTTTCTCTCTTTCCCTTCTCAATTATATTATAATTTTCTAACTTATATTAAAATTATAATTCGGTATACGTCAAATGTCAAGAAAAATGTTCAAAATTACCAGACTTTTAGCTTTTTAATTAAAATTTATGTAATTATATAGATGGTGAATTTTATGGATAATAATCGTTTAAAATATCTAAGAGAAGAAAAAGAAGTTACAATGTTACAAGTAGCTTCTGCATTAAACATAGCTAAAAGTACTTACAGTTTGTGGGAAGAAGGAAAAGAAAGAATCCCTTTAAATAGATTTATTGAAATATGTGATTATTTTAATGTATCTTTAGATTATATGCTTAATTTAACAGATATTAAAAATTATAAAGATATATCTATTGGTTATGATAAAAATAAACTTACTCAGAACTTAACAATGCTTAGAAAAGATAATAAATATACTCAAAATAAGTTTGCTCAAAAACTTAACTTAAGTAGAACTACTATTATAAATTATGAAAAAGGTAAAACTCTGCCAATGTTAGATCATATTGCTTATTTATGTGAAAAATATAATATTAGTGCAGATTATCTTTTAGGTAGAATTGATGATCCTAAATATCTTAAATAATCTAGTGTCGAAAAGTGTCGAACGAAATTTCTTTACAAAGTAACATATTACATTTATAATGAATTTAGAGTGTTAGGACTTGATGTCTACCAAATATATTTAATAAATTTCTGTTGATTTTTACCTCCTATTCTTGAGGTGTTAGTTGATAGAAAGGAGTTGATGTAATTTGGTTTGGTTAGAAGCAATTTTAACTAAAATAAGTAAGCTCTTCGGAGTAAACAAAAAGACATCAATAGTTATCGTCGTTGTGAATAACAACAATGAGACTATTAATGTCTACCATAACAAGTAGATGTTAAATTCCTAACACTCTACAACTTAATTATATCAGATTTTAAATAAATTGCAAGTGAATTTAGTTATAGTATATATGTTATAGCTATTTTTTTATAATCAAAAAGCAAGGAAAGAGTTCCTTGCAATGAAGTTTTATATTCTTGCCAATGAATAAGTTAGAAAGCAGCATTGGCAAGTTAGGATACTATATATGGATTAGTACTTGTTCCTAAAGGTTGATCTGGATGTGCAAATGTAAATTTAGTATCTGATTTAAGGTTTATTACTGGACGAAGACCATATGCGACAGTCACATTTGATTCACCGATTATACCACTTGTATTCAAATAGAACACTTGAGGAAATTTGTTGGCACTATCAAAGAAAGCTGGAGACATTGTCCAAAAAATAGAACCAATTTTCAACCAAAAATTTGAATTAATCTTATAAGGTACTCCCCCAGCAAAAACTACTTCATCGACAGTAATAAGACCTATTGGATAATCTAAACTTTGTGTCCCTGTTATTTTTACATCTGTTCCATTTTGTTTTATACCTGCTGCTCCGGTATATGTAAAATAATCTTTATTTTTATTAATGATACCATCGCCATTATTATAAGTTGTACTACATTTTAAGGTTGGCTGTTTATATCTCTCTAGTCTTATATATGCTCCATAATAGGTATTAATAGTTCCTTCACTATCTATCATATCCTCTACCCAACCATTATCATCAGGTCCACTTATATTTGATGAACTGCTTCGATCATTGCAAAATCCAGCATTTAAGTCTATCATTCCATTCCCTTCATTCCATTCTTCTTTTAAATTATCTTCAAACCAACTTCTTAATTTTATATAAGCATTACTGTCAGTTGCACCTTGGCCAAAACCATGTGCATCTCCAGATTTATATTCAAAACCTACATACGTGTTATTGCTTAATGACCCATTAAATCCTTGAGTTGATATTACACCCATTTGTGTGTTTGTAAGATCTGGTGCAGAATTATTGTTACTTGTTCCTGCATATATCAATCTAATTGATCCATCACCATTTATTCGAACGATTCGCCACCATATATCTTTATCTGTACTATCTTTTCCAAATTTCACCCAATTATTATTTATGGTTCCTCTAAAATAATAACTTGTTCCAAAATCATCTTCTGTTTCAAATACTCCATTTTCCTCTACATCACAACTACCACCACAAGCTGTCTTGCTAAAATCCTCTACTTCTCCTTGTGAATATATGTTTAAATTAGCTAAAATTTTATCTGATGGACCATTTCTTTTATCGAAATATAGATAGCATTTAGTTCCTTTCTTAGTTAAATTTAATACATTTATTTTTCCATTATAACTATCATACTCTATTACTATACTATCATCTTTATTTGAAATAGTATTACCTGTACTTGAACAAAAACTTTTTTCTTTATTTATTTTATATACTTTTTCAGGAATATCATCTTTAATATCATAGCATTCTTCATCTGTACAAATTGCGTCATCTTTCTGCTGATATACTGCAATTACATTTAAATCAGCATTATCAGAGTACTTCACTGTTCCATTAACTATTGGTACACTTATAGTTGTTTTATATTTAGCTTTTGTAATATTTAATACTAATACACTCCCTATAATTACAATTGCTATTATACTTATTATTATAGTTTTAGTATAATTTTTATTTATTTTCTCATATTTCAATTATTATCTTCCTTCTTCCTATTATCAACTATATTAGAAATTTCTAACTTATACTAAAATTATAATCTAGCAAGTGTCAAATGTCAAGAAAAACTTTTGCATTTCCGGCATTATATTTTTTTTAATACATATAAATGAGAAAATATAATTGGTGATTTTATGGAAAATTCTTTTAATATTAAAAAAATCAGAATAGAAAATAATAAAAATCAAAACGAAGTTGCAGAACTTATGAATGTAAGCCGATCTAGTTATTCTATGTGGGAAACAAACAACAATATTTTTCCTATAGCGAGATTAATAGATTTTTGTAATATTTTTAAGGTTTCAGTTGATTATGCTTTAGGTCTATCTCTAACAAACAATAAAGTATTTGGTGACATTGATAAAATAAAATCCGGAACTCGCTTAAAAGAATTCAGAAAAGAAAGCAAACTTACACAAGCTAAATTAGCAGATTATTTAAAAACACATATGACAGTTATCTGTAATTATGAAAAAGGAAGATATATAATAGCCACGCCTTTCTTATATACTATTTGCAAAAAATATCATGTATCTGCTGACTATCTTTTAGGCAGAACCGATTCCCCTAAATATCTTAAATAAGCTAGTGTCGATTTCTGTCGAACGAAATTTCTTTACAAAATAACATATTATATTTATAA
>CANQDN010000009.1 GCA_947593275.1 uncultured Bacilli bacterium | reverse complement strand
AGGCACATCATCTAATCCTTATATAGTATCTAACTAACTCTTGCTCATGACGCTTTCTAACTATATTCATGGGCAAGTTATAGTTTTCATTGCAAGGAAATACTCTAATCCTTGCTTTTTTTAGTTATTAGCTTGCTAAAGTATTTTAATTTATGATATTATATTAATGTTAAAAAGGAGAGATAATAATGGGATTATTTGATAAATTTAGAGAAGTTTTTAATAAAAAAGAAAAGGTGGAAAATAAAGATGAATTAGAAGCTTATGATAAAGGGTTAGAGAAAACTAGAAATGAGTTTGTAAATGAGTTATCTATATTGGGTCATAAGTATACTAAAGTATCTGATGATTATTTTGATGAGTTAGAAAATATTCTTATTATGGCTGATATAGGGGTTAATACAGTAATGAATTTTATTGATCGGTTAAAGGCGAGAGTTAAAAAAGAGAATATTACAGATACAAATTATTTACAAGAAGTAATTGTTGATGAATTGTTCATTATTTATGTTTCAGGAGAGTCTTTAAGTGATAAGATAAAGATGAATAATGATGGCCCTACGGTTATTTTGATGGTGGGAGTAAATGGGGTTGGTAAAACTACGACGATTGGTAAGCTTGCTTATAAATATCAAAAAGAGGGAAAGAAAGTTATGATGATAGCGGGTGATACTTTTAGAGCGGGTGCAGTACCTCAGTTAGAGATATGGGCTAAAAAGACTAATTCTTTATTTTATGGGAAAGAAAATACAGATCCAGCAGGGGTTATATATGATGGATTAGTTAAAGCTAAGAATGAAAATGTTGATATTGTTTTAATTGATACAGCGGGTAGACTGCAAAATAAAGTTAATTTAATGAAAGAATTAGAAAAAATAAATAAAGTAATTGGAAAACATATTGAGGGAGCTCCTCATGAGACTTTGCTTGTAATAGATGCATCAACTGGTCAAAATGGGATACTTCAAGCAGAAGCTTTTAAAGAAATAACAGATATAACAGGAATAGTTTTAACAAAACTTGATGGGACCGCGAAAGGTGGAATAGTACTTGCTATAAAAGAAAGTGTAAATATTCCAGTTAAGTTTATTGGTTTAGGGGAAGGAATGGAAGATTTAAAAACATTTGATATAGAAACATATATATATGGTTTATTTAAGGATATGATACAGGATGGAAAATAGAGAGTATTTAAATAGATTATTTGATATATATAAAGATCTATTAACTAAAATAGAACAAGAAACTTTTATTAGTTATTATATGGAAGATCTATCTTTAAGTGAAATTGGAGATTATAGAGGGGTAACTAAAAGTAGTGTTGGTAAAACATTAAATAGAGTTATAAATAAATTAGAAGATTATGAAAGTAAATTAAAGTTATATAAAATAAAAGAAGAATTAATAAAGATAGATAATAAGAAAATAAAAGATATAATAAGTAAGTATTTATAAAACACCTAGGGGTGTTTTTTTATGATGTTTTATAATTATTATATATTATTGTATTATAATATTTTTAGACAAATATTAATATAAATATTTACAAAAATTATTGAAATATTCACAATTATATAGTATATTATATATAACGTAAAGTAATATATAAAGTATTACATTGGATTATTTTGATAAGTTTTGGTATGTTTTGTCGATTGTACTGAAAAAGAATAATAAAAGGTGTATTATTTATAAGTAAAGGAAGATTAAGATGAAAAAAATTGGTTTATGTATTAGTATTATAGTAGTTATGTATGTATTTTTATTTAGTATTAAAAGTAATAAAAATATATATCAAGAAGTAGATATAGATAGTTATAAAGATAAGTTAGCTATTATGATTGAGAAAGATGGAACATATGAAGTAAGTAAGAGTATACCTACTTCAGGTTATCAGTTTAATGAAGAGAAAAGTAAATGTAGTAATGGAGAAAAGTTAAGTTATAGTAATAATAGTTTAAAGATTAGTGGGTTAGATAAAGATAATACTAGTTGTTATTTGTATTTTGATGAATCAGTAAGTAAGAAAGTCTTAGGAGAGTTAGGATTTGATTCTAAAGGAGAAACTAATAATTTTGATGGTATTGCTTGTGATGATAGTAGTTGTACTTATCAAGAAAATGGTGTATATGAAGTAGAGGATGATTTTGGTATAAGTTATTATTTTAGAGGGAAAGTAGATAATAACTGGGTAAAGTTTGGAACAGATAGTAATCAAAAAGATATATACTGGCGAATCATTCGAATAAATGGTGATGGTACAATAAGATTAATATATGCTGGTATCACCAAAGAAGATGGAAGTGCTCCGGAATCTACAGGTGCTGGAACTCAAATAAGTACAACTTCCGTATGGGCGATGGATAGCAGTACATATAATAACAACATGTATGTAGGATATGAATGGATATCAGGTAATATGCATGGCTATGGACCTGGTGCAACACAAAGCAAAGCATTACAAAATCTAAATACATGGTTTACTACAAATTTAGGCGATGAATGGAAAAGTGGAAACGGAAGAATAAATCCAAATGCAGGTTTCTGTAATGATAGAAGTGGATCGACTAGTAGTGGTGCTTCATGGTCTGAAAGCATGCAAGATAGTGGAGGAACATCTACCACTACAACATATTATGGAGCATATTTAAGACTAGTAAATAGCAATAAACAACCAACATTAAAATGTAGTACAACTTATATTAATGGAGATAGTACTATTAATAAAAATAAGGATTACTTTACTTATACAGGAGCAACCGGAATAGATTCAACAGCGAATGGAAAAATAACTGGAACAAAAAGTCTAGAATATCCAGTTGGACTTATTACTGCCGATGAAGTAGCTTTTGCAGGTGGAGTATATGGTCAAAATAATGAAGGTTATTGGTTAAATACGAAGAGTAATTATTGGACAATGTCTCCGTATTACTTTTATGGCGCTTACGCTCGCGTGTTCCTTGTGGATTCGGGTGGCCCCCTCACTTATAACCGTGTGAACGACACGAATGGTTTGCGCCCAGTAATTAACCTCAAACCTGATACAACATTCACATTTAAACATCCTGATCAATCAGATAAAGGAACAAGCACTAATCCATACATAGTTGCAACATCTTAACAATAACTCAAGCTAATACCTTGAGTTTTTTTAATAATATTAACAATCTCTTATCTATCTTAATAACTCTTCCAAAAATTTGCTAAAAGTAAACAATTTTTATTGACAAAATTCGATTTCTAATATATATTTATACTAGAAAGGTATGATAGAAAAAACAATTTATCATTGATTTATCTAGTTATGATGGGCAGTATTATCTTAACTACAAATAGTGGGAGGGATTAATATGAAGACAATCGATAAATATGTAAAATTTAAAAGTGAATATAAAGATTATGTAATCTTAATTAAATCCGGTAATTTTTATTATTCATTTGAAGATGATGCTTATATTTTAAAATATCTTTTTAATTATCAAATAAGAGAGAATAAAGTCGGTTTTCCCATAAGTGCTAAAGCTAAAGTTAAAAGTGTCTTAAATAGACATAATATTAACTTAATTGAAGTAATTGATGATTACGCTTATGTCTTAGAAACTAAAAATACCAGTGAATATGAAGAAAAATTAAAGGAAGCTAAATCCCATATTTTAATAGATAATATGTTAAATAATTTAATGTCTACTATTGAACTTAAAGTAAAACAAGAAGAATCTAATTATCGTTTAATCAAGGAGTTTGTTGATGAACTCTAATTTTGCTTTACTTAATAATACTAAAAAAACTATTGCTTATATAAATAAACAACTAATAAACTATCCTAGAAGTGAAGTAATCTTAAAACATAATACTGAACAAACTATGTATGAAATAATAGAACTAATATTCTCTTTTAGTATTAATGATATAGAGCGGATAAAACTTAAATATTTAAAAGATTTAATAATTAAACTATCTATGTTAGATTTTTATATTGCTACTTCTTTTGAAAAAAGAATAATAAGTAAAAAGAAATTTGAATCAACTTCTTTATTTATTGTCGAAATAAGAAAAATAGCCTATGGAATTATAAAAAATGTTAAATGTTAAATATGCTGATTTAGTAGACATAGATAAAATCCAAAAGATGTATCATACTATAAGAATTAATACCCAAAATAGGGGTAAATTATATAAGTTTGAATTATTTTATAGTGCTAATATTATTAGTATTTTAAAAGTCTTACAAAATAGAACCTATAGTCATAGTAGATATAATATTTTTTTAGTTCATGAACCCAAATATCGCATCATCATGAGTGAAATAATAAGCGATAAAGTAATAAACCATCTTGTAAGTAATTATGTCTTATCACCCGGGATAACTCCTCACTTACTTCCTCAAAATGTCGCCACTAGAAAGAATCTTGGCACTAAAGAAGGAATAAGATACGTAAAATTATATATTAATAAACTAAAACTAAATTATCCCAAAGTATATGTCTTAAAATGTGATATAAAAAAGTATTTTTATAGTATCGATCATAATTTAATTTTACAAAAAATAAGTCATTTTGTAAAAGATCCGGAAATATATAATCTTCTAAAAAATATTATCGCATCCACTGATGAAGATTATGTAAATATTGGTATTAAAAAAGTTGTAAATAACGAAATAAACCGCCTAAAAACATTAAATATCCTCGATAAAGAAAAGAAAATCGCTGAACTAAAAAGAATCCCTTTATACCCCAAAGGAAAGGGCCTTCCCATCGGTAATATGACCTCTCAATTACTCGCTATCTATTTTTTAAATGATTTAGACCATTACATCAAAGAAAAACTTCACTGCAAATATTATGTTCGTTATATGGATGATTTTATTATCTTTCATCATGATAAACTATTCTTAAAAAATGTTTTAAAAGAAATAACTCTAAAACTCCAAGAATTTAACCTCGAACTAAACACCAAAACCAACATTTATGACTTAAACCATGGTTTTAACTTTCTAGGCTATTATTATATCTTAAAAGGTAAAAGACTAATCTTAAAAATAAACTCCCAAACAAAAAGACGCATCAAAAGAAAAATGCGCAAACTAAAAAAAATAAACGCTCCCAATTATAACCAAATAAAAGCGAGCTACATGGGTTACTTAAAAGTCGCTAATACTAAAAACTTAATCCAAAAAATGAATCTATAAAAAAAGATGCTTTAGGCATCAAATTATCTAGGATCTTTTTCAATATGATAGAATAATAGCATGATGTTAATTATTCCACAAACTCCTACGATAGAATAGATAATTCTTGAAACTAATGAAGCTTCTTCAAATAAACTGGCCACCAAATTAAAATCAAAGAACCCAATTAAACCCCAGTTTATTGCTCCAATAATTGTAAAAATTAAAGCTATCTTTTGGACAGTTTCCATTATTTAATCACACCCTTTGCTATTATTGTACACATTTATTAAAAAATTATACATCCATCTAATTAAAAGCATATTTTTGATGAAAAACAATATAGTTAATTAGAAAAGGAAGTGTTTTATGAAAAAGTTAGCCCTAGTAGCTATCTGTTTAATGGTCTCTATTTCAGGTTGTGGCAAAAAATCTTCAGATGACTTAATAAACAAATTTGAAAAAAGTGTAACGAACACTAAAGCTTACACTCTAAAAGGAAATATGGAAATATTAAGCAATGAAGAAACCTACACCTATAGTCTAGAAGCAAATTACTTAAAAGATAATTATTATAAAGTTATCTTAGTAAATCAAACCAACAATCATGAACAAATAATTTTAAAAAATACTGAAGGCGTATATGTCGTAACCCGCGCTCTTAATAAAAGCTTTAAATTCCAAAGTGAGTGGCCTGATTCCAGTAGCCAAAGCTATATTTTATCCTCTTTATTAAAAGACATCAAAAATGATAAAGAAGTCTCACTCGAAACCATTGATAAAGGTTATACTTTAAAAACTAAAGTTAATTATCCTAATAATCCCGAATTAACTTACCAAAAAATCTATTTTGATAAAGATATGAATCTTGAAAAAGTTGAAGTCTATAACACTGAAGATATCGTAACTATTAAAGTAGTATTCACCAAAATAGATCTTAAAGCGAAACTAGAAGAAGAAGATTTTGCTTTAGAAAACTTAATTGATCAAACTCCAACAGATTCTAACAATAAACTGGAATCTAATTCTAAACCGGAATCTAATTCCGAAGAAGATAATACTTGTGAAAATGAAGACTGTGATACTACCTCTAGTAATATAATAGACTCTATAATCTATCCTTTATATATTCCTAGTGAAACTTATCTATCCGGCAGTGAAAAAGTAAGCACTGATGAAGGAAATCGGGTAATATTAACATTCGCTGGTGATAAAAACTTTGTTTTAATAGAAGAAGCTGCAACTGTATCCAGTGAATTTGAAGTAATCCCCGTATATGGAGATCCTATCATGTTAAGTGGAACAATCGCTGCTAAAAGTGCCAATTCTATGTATTGGACCAAAAATGATATTTCCTATTATTTAACTAGTAATGATTTATCCACCGAAGAAATGGTAACTATCGCTGAATCTTTAGGTAATACCACCAGTGTATCTAAAACCAAATAAATAAACTAAAAATGGTTGAATTAAAAAATAAGTTATAAACTAAAAAGGAAAGAAGAAATATTGCTTTATTCCTTTTTTCTTGCTATAATTTAATTGGTGATTGAATAATGTCAAAGAAAACAAACAAAAGAATAAAAAGCGAAAAATACTATAGTGAAGATCAAATCGAAATCAAACGTTTTATCGTGATATTAGTCGTCATAATAATCTTTGTGTTAGGAATTTACTTCTTTACTCGTCTATTTGTAACCAAAGATTTATTTACCAAAAAGGAAAATGAAAAAGTTGTAACTCCTGGAGAAATTGATTATAGTAGTACTCTTATTGGTTCAATCTTTAATAAACCAGTTGATGAATATTATGTAATGATTTATGATAGTAGTAAACCAAATTCTGTATATTATACAGGTATTGTAAATAATTATAGTAATAATACTGATGCTCTTCCTGTTTATTATGCTGATTTATCTAATGAACTTAATAAAGCCTATATTGCTAGTACAACTAACATATCTAACGATTTAGCAAGCTTTAAAGTAAGTGGTCCAACTTTACTTAAAATTAAAAAAGGTAAAATTACTGATTCTTATACAACAGATGAAGAAATGGCTAAACCAATGAAACATATCGAAGATGAAGAAAACTAAAATGAAGATAATGTAAGCCATTATCTTTTTTAAATGAAAAGAGGGTAGTGTAAAAGTTTACACATTATCTTTTACATTTACCATAAATTAACTTGCAAAAATGTCGAAATTTTGATACTATATAACTGAAGAATGGAGAATAGTATGAAATTTGAAATGAGTTTTCAAGAAAAAATCTTGATTTTAGGGGTTGTTTTAATAACACTTGTATCAGGCCTAACTTATTCTTTTGCGTATTTTGTCTCAGGAGTAGATATTAAAGGAACAGGCGCTGAGATGTCTGGTAAAACTGCAAAATTAACTGATGTAACCTTTAAAGGCGGGGCCCAAATTAATGTTACAAATATTGTCCCAGGGGATACCAGTGAAAAAGATTTTACAGTTACAATTAAGCCTGGACAAAATAGTAAAGAAACAGAGGTAACTTACGAGGTATTTTTAAATGTTTCATCTAATACTTTTACTAAATGCACTGGAAATGAACAAACGGAAGAAACGGGCCAGGGTTGTGATTCAACTAAAAATGATGAGTTAACATATTCCTTATATGAAGGAGAAACTAAACTAAATACTAAGAATAATAACTTATTAGATGCAAAAGATAGTAGTAAAATAAGTTTAGGCACAATAACTAAAAAAATTACAGAAACAGAACAAACATTTAATTATCAATTTAAAATAGAATGGCAAGACACTGGCAAAAATCAAAACCATAATAAAAATAAAACTTTTACTGGTTCCATCAGTGTAGAATTTGCTCTTCCAGAAGAATAATAAAAAAATAAAAGGCGATAACATTTAAGTTACCACCTTTTTTAACTTTGCAATTTCTTTATTGCCTTAATAGGTAATCCTGTTGCCAAATGTATCTTTTCGAGTGGAGTATTTAGCTTAATTAAATTTTTAGCAATTTCTAAAGTTTTATTATTTTCGCCTTCTTCTCGGCCATTTTGCTCAGCAATTTTCTCCGCCCATTTTCCATATACTTCTTTAGTATGTTCATTATTAATATATTTGTCAATCCAATCATTAAGTTCCATAATTAATTCATCTCCTTCAGCTATTTTGTTTCTTTCTTCCTGACTTTTAGCTCCAATAAACTTAAGCCACAATAATGCTTTATCATTTTCATTGTACTTTAACTCTCTAGCTTTGTCAAGCCTAAAGCATTTTATGCTAAATTTATCTTTTAATCTTACATCTTTTCCATCTTTTAAATTAACTAATCCATAACTAAATTGTAGTTCCTCCGGAAAAGAGAGTGCCACATTATCAACAATATTTATTTGAATAATATTTTCTAATCTTTCATAATTATTATAACCACTATCCATCTGTGTCGAAAAAATCCGCATGATATAACTAGCACTTTTATTAAAAGCTGCTTCATTAAACTTTGAATAACACTCTAAATTAATAATATAATGCTTAAAAGTAATAATAATATCACCCCGCATAATTTTATCATTTAATTTAGTTTTCGAAAGAATACTTTCATATTTAATTTGCATTTTAACAGTATTTAAATAATCTATTGAAAAATCTGTAATAGATGCAAGAAAATAAATAAGATACTTCCGATTATTTGGATGCCCAAAAGTCTCTTTAAAAAGAAGATCATCACTTAAACTAACAAACAATTTATCTTTGGTGTGCACAAAAACTCCTTTCTAATTTCTTTAAAAGAAATACCTTTACTATACCATAAAAAAAGTGCAAAACTTGTCGAACCATGACTCAAAACTAACTTTTGCTTCCCATGAATCCCTAAATAATTTCATATTTAAAATAACATTATCTTTCTAAACCTTTTTTTCTTTTTTTAAAATTTTTATATTGCTAATATTGGCGCATTATGTTATACTTTTAAATAGTAGGGAGTGTGTCTACCATGGAAGATACTAATTTACAAGAACAATATGCTTTATTAGAAAGAGAAAGACAAGAAGATAAGAAAAAAACGACAATTATAATTATTTTATGTATACTGATTATTTTAGTTACATTACTAGGATTATTTTTTGCTTATTCTAACACGGGAAAAAATTGTACCCTTAATTGTGATACTAATGGTGATGGAAAAGCTGATTTAAATATTGATTTAGATGGTGATGGTTTCTGCGATATAAACTGTGACACCGATGGTGATGGTAAACCTGACTTAAATATTGATTTTAATGGCGATCGAAAAGCTCATTTCAATTTAGATACTGATGGTGATGGCAAACCTGATACCAATTTAGTTAATAAAGACGTTAATGGTGATGGCAAATGTGATTATAATTGTGATACCGATGGTGATGGTAGACCAGATATTAATGTTGACTTAGATAATACCAATAGTTGTGATGTAAATTGTGATGTCAATGGCGATAAAATTCCTGATACAAACTTAGATAAAGATAAAGATGGTAAACCTGATACTAATCTTGATACTAATGGTGATGGTAAACCTGACTTAAATATTGATACCAATGATGATGGTAAATGTGATGTAAACTGCGACACTGATGGTGATGGTGATCCTGATACCAATGTTGATACTGATGGTGATGGTAAACCTGATGTTAATATCGACCCAGATGGTGATGGCAAATGTAATACTAATTGTGATAATAATGGTGATAAAATTCCTGATACTGATTTAGATTATGATGGCGATGGCAAATGCGATTTCAATTGTGATCCAAATAAAGATGGTAAACCTGATAGTAATTTAACTGATCAAGATACCGATGGTGATGGCAAATGTGACCTAAACTGTGATACTGATGGTGACGGAATGCCCGACACTAACTTAGATACTGATAATGATAAAAAATGTGATTTAAACTGTGACATTGATGGCGATGGTAAACCTGATGTAAATTACGATGTAGACCATGACAAAAAACCTGATATTAATGTTGACACTGATGGTGATGGTAAACCTGATAAAAATCCTGCTAATCAAGATACTAATGGCGATGGCAAGTGCGATGTAAACTGTGATACTGATGGAGACGGAATGCCAGACACTAACTTAGATATCGATGGTAATGGTACTTGTGATTTAAATTGTGATACCAATGATGATGGCAAATGTGATTATAACTGTGACACCAATGGTGACGGTAAACCTGATGTCAATATTACCGATGAAGACGATGAAAATAATAACAAATGCAAATTAAATTGTGATACTGATGGTGATGGTAAGCCTGATATAAATATTGATAAAGATGGCGATGGTAAATGCGATGTTAACTGTGATACCAATGGTGATGGTATTCCAGATACCAATGTCGATTATCATAAAAATGAGATACCTCAATTTAATAAAGATACCGATGGCGATGGCAAACCTGATGAAAATTTAATGAATCAAGATACTGATAAAGATGGTAAATGCGATCTAAACTGTGATACCGATGGTGATGGATGGCCAGATACTAATATAGATACCGATGGTGATGGAAATCCTGATGTCAATATTGACACCGATGGCGACGGTAAACCTGATACTAACATCGATACTGATGGCGATGGTAAACCTGATACTAACATCGATACCGATGGTGATGGCGAACCTGATAAAAACTTAACTGATCAAGACACTGATGGTGACGGTAAATGTGATTTAAACTGTGACACCGATGGTGATAAAATTCCAGATACCAACGTTGATACCGATGGTGATGGCAAATGTGATCTAAATTGCGATACCAATGATGATGGTAAGTGTGATTTAAACTGCGATACTAATAAAGATAAAAAACCAGACACTAATGTCGATACTGATGGTGACGGCAAATGTGATCTAAATTGCGATACTAATAATGATGGTATATGTGATTTAAACTGTGACACTAATGGCGACGGTAACCCAGATACTAACGTTGATACAAATAATGATAAAGAACCAGATACCAACCTAGATCCAGATGGCGATGGCAAATGTAATTTAAACTGCGATACTAATGGTGATGGTATATGCGACTTAAATTGTGATACAACTGGCAGTGGAACTTGTACATCAAATTGTGATACCAATGGTGATGGTAAATGTGATACGCATTGTGCTGGTCACTTAAGTAGTGATGCAAGCTTAAAGAGCCTAAATGTTGGCAACTACACTTTAACACCAAGATTTAGTCCAACCGTATTTGAATATTCTATAACAGTTGGTGAAGATGTTAATGGTGTAAACATTGATGCCGTTCCAAATGATCCTAGTGCTAAAGTAACCGGTAATGGTTATCATGAAACATCTAGTTCCGTAAAACTTCCAATTGTTGTAGTCGCTGAAGATGGTACAGTTCAAACTTACTTTGTAACAATTGTCAAGAAAACAAACTCTACAACTGATCAAAATGGTGATAGTAAATTTGAAGTAGATACTGGTGATGGAGGAACATTACTTGTAAGCTATAGTAATAAACTAGAAGCTCAAAATATAATGCCTACATGGACAGGAACTCAAAAGTTTACTCTTACAAATAGTAGTAATAAAACAATTACTTATAAAGTTAATTTAATTGAAGTAACTAACACATTTGTATCTGATAATTTCCAATATTCATTAAAGAAAGGAAATCAAACGATAGTTTCAAAAACACCTGCTCCAAAAGCTAAAACGACTATTGCGGATAACTTAGTTATAGCTGCTGGTGAAGAAGTATCTTACGAATTAGAGTATGAATTTGTAGATCCAGGTGTACCTCAAGATGAAGATCAAAACAAGAGTTATTCAGCTAAATTAGAGATAGAAATAGTTTCAATTAACTAATTTAGTTATTAAGTCCTTAAAAAAAATTAAGGACTTTTTACTTGGTAAAAAACAATAAATAATCTTGTATTTTAACCCTTAATAGTCTATAATATTATTAGAATAGGAGGGGCCTTTATGAAAAGTGGAAACGATTCATTAAAAAAGGGTCTAGTTATTATTGGCAAAGTTATTTCATGGGCAATCTTCTTTATATTACTACTTGCAGCGGCCTTTTTAATATATTACTATGTAGCAACTAAAATTTATGCTAAAAAAGGTGCCGGATATGAGCCCAAATTTTCTATATATACCATTGTCAGTTGGTCAATGACACCAACTATTAAAGTTTATGATACCATAATTAATATGAAAGTTGATAATCCTGAAGATATTAAAGTTGGCGATGTTATAACCTTCCGTTCTACAAGCTTAGCAACCCCTGGAACAACCATTACCCATCGAGTTGTAAGTATTACTGAAGATAGTGATGGCAAAGTTTGTTATCGAACCAAAGGAGACTTTAATAACATTGAAGATCAAGCCTGTGCTAAATTTAATAATGTAATAGGTAAAGTTATTCTTAAAATACCTCAATTAGGAAGAATCCAATTCTTTTTAGCCTCTAAAGTTGGCTGGATATTATGTATTTTAGTCCCTGCAATGTATATAATTATTCGGGATATTCTTAAAATAACCAAATTAACAACTATAAAAAATACTGCCACCAAAATGAGTGAAAAGAAAAGTGATCCAAATAAAACCGCTAAAGAAGAAGCTCGAAAAAGAGAACTAAAAAAGAAATTACTCATTGAAGATAAAGATTCCGAATACTATAAAAATCCCGAAATAAAAGTTATTGAAAAAAAGAAAAAAAGGAGTTAATTCCTTTTTTGTTTGTGATTAAATTCTTTAGCTAAAATACCTTTTTTATTTAAATTATTATACTGTTTATTATTTAATATTAAATCAAATTCGCCAATAAATTCATAAATATTGGGATTAAACCCTAATTTAAAATCATTTAAACCTTTATATGGATTATTTTTACTAAAATCTCCTGTTAAGCCATTTAAATCTAAATATTTATAATTGTCTTTATAATATTGAATTAAACTATAATGTAAAAAATAATTAGCATTATATTTCTTATAATCTTTATCTATCCCACTAATAACAATATGAACTCTATTTTGATATTTAATCGTAAAAGCACCCGCAATATAAACACTTTTATGTTCCTTTAAAGTATACGTTGCAATTTCAATATCATTCTTATAAGATAATAAAGCTTTATCTGAAGCCATTTTTTTATTAATATTAGTAGGAGTAGCATTAACCATAAGTAACTCTGAAATATTATTATTTCTAACTAATTCTTTATCATAAGCTTCTTTACTATTTAATAAGTATTGTTCATAATCAATTTTAACTAAAAACAAATCACAAGCCTCATCTTTTTCAAAAATATTATAATAATTTTTATAATAATAATTATTAATATTCTTTTTCTTTTTAATAAAATTAAAGAACACATCTAATTTATCTTTATCTACTTTTTCAAATACTAAACCTTTACTTTGAGCTTTCCTAATTTTATTTTTAGTATTCTTAGCTAAATCATTAAAATCATATTCTTTTAAGTTTATAATCCCATTAAAACGGGGAATTAAAGCTTCAAAATACATATTATCTTTAAGTTTAGTATAACCCAGCTCTTTTAAATAATCTCTAATCGTAATATTATGATTATAATTAATAATCTTCGAATACTTATTAATTTCTCCAATAGCTATCTCCGGATTAATCTTTATAAAAACTAACTTTTTAGCATAATACTTCTTTAAATCTTCTGTAAAACTTTTAAGTAAATTATAATCAAAATAATCAATCAAAAACCCTTTAGGAGAATACCCATATTTTAAACTTAATGACAATTTTTTAATTAATATTAAAGCTGCTGCCTTAATAACCCCCAATTCATCAACATACCCAATAAGATCATATTCATAATTATTTTCTCCCATAAAAAGGGCATAATTAGAAGATTGATGATAAGAAGCTAATATATGATTTTTAGCAAAAAGATCAAACTCGGCAATAGTTAATTCCTTTATATGCATAAAAACCCCCCTTTGTAATAGCGATTATTATAACACATATTTATTTTTTTGTCTACTTGAAGAAAAGGCCAAAATATAGTATAATGAAAATGGAGGAATAAAGTATGACCAAAAAGGGAAAAAATAAAACATTATTAGACAAAATAAGTTTAAATTTTAAAAAAATAATAATTGCTAATATTATTTTAAATGTAGTATTTTTAATCATGGGAATTGCAATATATCTAAAACCATTAATTACTCTAACTCTTGCTGGTATTTTAATTGGTATATATTTAGTATCATTTGGTCTTTTTGATATTTATGAATACATGATGCGTAAAGAAAATCCTATGTTTTCTTTAAAACTATTTTTAGGTATTCTTGCAGTAATCTTAGGTATATTTACTATGATTAATCCATTTAAAATTCTTACAATTATAACTTTAGGTCTAGGAATATATCTATGTCTTGTTGCAATCTTTAAAATCATTGATGCTTTTAAACTAAAAAAATATGGCTTTGATGGTTGGGCAATTACTCTAGTTATTAGTATTATAATCCTAATCTTTGGTGTATTAGTAACTATTAATCCACTTCGGGCGATCGATATTGTCGAAGTTGCCGGATTATTTATTATTCTTACATCAATCCTAGAAATCTGCAACTTAATAATGTTTTATAGTAAATCAAAAGAAATTCAAAAACTATTTAAATAAAATGTCTCTTAGGAGATATTTTTTTTGTCAATTTTTAGCAAATATTAGCACTTAAGCTTGACAAGTGCTAACTATAGTGTTATACTTATATCATGAAAGGAAGATGATTGGTTATGTTACCAAGAAAAATGTTTTTAGATGATATGTTTGACAGTTTTTTAGAAAGTGAGACTTCTAAAATGAAATGTGATATTTATGAAAAGGATGATGTTTATAATCTTGAACTAGATATGCCAGGATTTACTAAAGATGACATAAATATCGAATATAATAAAGGAACACTTACTATTAGTGCTGAAAAGAAAGATGAAAAAGAAGAAAAAGATAATAAGAAATATATTCGAAGAGAAAGATTCTATGGTAAATTATCTCGATCATTCTATTTAGGAGAAATCGAAGAGGACGCTATAAAAGCCGAATTTAAAGATGGAACTTTAAAAGTTACTGCACCTAAAAAAACTGAAGAAATAACTAAAAAAATAATAAATATCGATTAAGCTCAATTTTGAGCTTTTTTTAATGCCTTTAAAGTATTTATTAAAAATATTTTTTAACATATAATTAACTTGAACAATTTATAGTTTACAAAATGCTTATTTTGGGTTATAATACTTGCGAGTATTAAGTTACTCCTTGCTTATTTTTATAAGCCGAATAAGACCATAAGGAGGTGGAAATATGCCAAAATATGAAATAATGTTCATTGTTAAAACAACTATGGAAGCTGACAAAATCAAAAAGACTATCGATAATATGAAAAGTATTATTACTGATGGTAAAGGTAAAATAGTTGAAGAAAAAACTATGGGCGAAAGAAAATTAGCATATCCAATTAAGAAAGAATTAAGTGGATATTATACTGTCTTAACAGTTGAAGCTAATCCTGAGACAATTCATGAATTTGATCGTAAAGCTCAACTTTCTGAATCTATATTAAGACATTTAATTATTAAATTAGATGAGGAGTAAATATGAATAGAGTAATTTTAATAGGAAGGTTGGCACGTGATCCTGAACTTAGAACAACACCATCGAATATAAGTGTTGCAACTTTCACTATCGCTGTATCTAGACCCTTTAATTCCCAAAATAATGGCAATCCCGAGACTGATTTTATCAATTGTGTTATTTGGAGAAAACAAGCAGAGAATTTAGCCAGATATTGTCATAAAGGCAGTCAAGTTGCAGTAGAAGGAAGAATTCAAACAAGAAATTATCAAGCCCAAGATGGTAGCAAACGATATGTTACTGAAGTAATGTGTGACAGTGTTACTTTCTTAGGATCTAAAGATAATAAAGATAACTTTGGTGAAACTCCAGAGTTTACAAATAATTATCAAAATAATAGTTATCAACGAAATGATGTAACAAATCAAAATATGCCTCAAGTATCTCCAGAAAATATTCCAAGCACGGATATTACCGAAGATCCTTTTAAAGACTTTGGCGAAGAAATTACATTAAGTGATGATGACTTACCATTTTAAAAAGGAGGATTAATAATGGCCGAATTTTATCGTAAAAAGAAAAAGATATGTCAAATGTGTGCCGGCAAAAGTGTCGATTATAAAGATGTTATGATTATTAATAAATATATTAATGATAAAGGTAAAATTGTTCCCAGAAGAATGAGTGGAGCATGTGCTAAACACCAAAGACATATCGCTGAACAAGTTAAATATGCAAGATTTATGGCTTTAATACCATTTGTAAAATAAATACCCAAGTGGTATTTTTTTTATACTTGACACATCTTTATAAGCATTTTTTGCTATCTTTTGCTAACCTTTGTCGAATCTGTTTAAAAATATTCTTTTTTGTTCTATATTAAAGTAGCAAAGGTGATATTATGTTAAAAGTTGATATGGAATATGAGAAAGGTATTTTATATGTAAGATTAAAAGGAGTCCTAAATAGAAAGGCTTGTTATAAGATTAATAATTATATTGTTCCCGTAGTTTTAAAACATAAAATTAAATATTTAGTCTTTAATATGTTCTATTTACAAGACATTGATGAAGCAGGTATGAATAGTTTGCTTAATACCAAATGCGCTATAAGAACTAATAAAGGTAAAATTTGCTTGTGTGAAGTAAGTGATGAATTAAGATTAAAATTAAAAAGGTTAAGAATGACTGTCGCATCCAATGAACTCGCCGCTAATAGGTTAATAAATATCTAATGACAACAAATGAATTAATCGAAAATAACATGGGGTTAATAAAAGGTATTGCAAGCAAATTTTATGGTATTGATAAAGAAGATTTAATTCAAGTGGGCGTTATTGGATTACTTAGTGCGTATCAAAATTTTAAAGATACAACAACCGCTAAATTTAGTACTTATGCTTATCCCTATATATTTGGTAAAATGTATGAATATGTAAATGGAAATAGAAACATAAAATTAAGTCGTAATTTACTCAAAATATATAAGCTAGTTGAAAAAACTAAATACGATATGGCTCAAAAAACTGGGGTTATACCTAGTTATCAAGAAGTGGCATTATATCTCGAATTAGATTATAAAATAGTAAATGAAGCCGTAATAGGGGTCCAAGCCATGATTAGTTTAGATGATGAAGCAAATGAACTTAACTTATATGAAGTCCTACCTGATAAATCTAAAACTAACATTGATTTAAAATTAGATTTAGATGATAGTTTTAAAGTCTTAAATAAAGAAGAAAAGGAAATTATTCGGGCTCGCTATTATGAAGACTTAACTCAAAGCGAAGTCGCCAAAAAGCTTAATATGACTCAAGTAATGGTTTCAAGATATGAAAAAAAAGGCCTAGAAAAAATGCGCTCAGTCATGTTATAAATACTTTAGACGTTAAATTTTAAAAAAGTCTACAATAATTAGAGTGCAATATTTAAAAAAGTATGTTATCCTAATATAGGAGGAGGATTACAAATGAATATTGGTCTTAATATTTCTAACTTGCGTAAAGAAAAGAATTTAACACAAGAAGAATTAGCTAAATTAATAAATGTTTCACCTAAAACTATTAGTAGTTATGAAACTAATAGAAGTATACCTAATATAGAAATATTAATATTACTTAGTAAAGTGTTAGATACTAGTATTAATGATATATTAAATTTAAAAGAAGATAATAATAATGAAGTAAAAAAAATATATCAAAAAAATAATCTTAAAAATAATATTTTAAAAATTATTTATTTAAGTATTATATTTATAGTTCCTATAGTATATTTTATGTATGCGGGATATGTTTCTATCTCATCACTTACTGCCGAAGTTATAAATAATAATGATATTATTATAGCATCCCATAATGCTTATAAATATTTTTTAATTAGTACTATAGAATTCTTTATATATTATGTTTTATTAATTATCTTAAATTACATATTATATCTTAAAAAATGTTTTAAATCTTTATTAATTATTAATACTATCTTTTTCTTAATTGCAATTATATCAATTATAGAAATAATTTTAAAACAAAATCTAAGTTATGATTTTCTAATATTTTTAGTAAGTGCCATATTTGGTTATATCATGGCTTATCGTTTGAAGAAAAATAAATAACTTTATATCTACATAAATACTTTAGAAGGAAAACTAAAGTATTTTTCTTTGTATTTTTTAGAGTTTATGATATAATTTAATTGCTGCTGAAATAGCTCAGTCGGTAGAGCAACGCACTCGTAATGCGTAGGTCGCAAGTTCGATTCTTGTTTTCAGCACCA
>CANQDN010000008.1 GCA_947593275.1 uncultured Bacilli bacterium | reverse complement strand
CATTGTCCAGTAATCTTGACCTGTGTTCAACCAATAGACCTCATTGCTTGCTCCATTTCCACCAGCAAATTTTACTTCATCGGCTGTTATAAGTCCAATAGGATACTGCAAACTTTGAGTTCCTGTTATTATTCCGTTTGCAATAGATTCTAATCCTATTGATTTTTCATATGTAAAATAATCTTTATTTTTATTATTTTTTGTACTACATTTTAAAGTTGGCTGATAATTTCTGGACCTCAAATTTGCTCCATAAAACTTTTCTGTTCCTGCAGTTTCACTTATCTCTTCTGACCAAGTAGTACTATTACTAGTTGAACTGCTTCTATCATTGCAAAATCCTGCATTTAAGTCTATTCTTCCAGAACCATCTTTCCATTCATCATTCAAATTAATTTCAAACCAACTTTTTAATTGTTTTAATGCATTACTTTGTTGGTTTTCATTTTTTCCAAAGCCATGTTCATCACCACTTACAAACTGATATCCTACATAAATACCATTATTAGATTGAGAATTAAAGGAATAGGTGCTTGAATTTATTTGAGTTCTTAATCCTGTTTTTGCTACGCTACCAGTTCCAGAATATATTAATCTTATAGATCCATCACCATTAATTCGAATGATTCGCCAGTATATATCATTATTGCTTTTATCTTTTCCAAATTTGACCCAGTTATCTTCTACTTTGCCTCGAAAATAATAACTATCTCCAAAGTCATCTTCGGTTTTATATAAACAAGTTTTTGAATCTGATCCTTTATGTTCTTCTGTATCTATAGTACTAAATGTTGGAGTACCATCGCATGTTGTTCTATTTAATGTTGATGCTAATACTTCTGATGATGTAATAACTTTATTAAAATAAACAAAACATCTCTCCTCTGGTGCTAAATTCCCTATTATATGCTCTCCATTTTCATTTGTTTGTAATATTGCATCTTCATCAGGATTTTTTTCACCTTTTAATACACAATAACTCCTGTTTGTATCTATTGTATAATTCCCTTCAGGCATTTTATCTATTTTTGTTTCTTTTCCACCTTCTACTTGATACATAGCTATACTATTATAACGATCATTTACTTCTATTCTATCTTTTAATACATATTCTTCCCTTTGTTTATCTTTCTTAAATGTAAACAAACAAACTAAAAGAATACCTATTACTCCCATTACTAATACTTTATTTAACTTCATTGCTTTCTCTCTTTCCCTTTCTTAAATCTATTAAGATTTTCTAACTTATACTAAAATTATAATTTACCAAACTGTAAATGTCAAGAAAAATTCCGATATTTCTTAACTTTAAACTTAATAGTTACTAAAATATGAGAAAATTTATTTGGTGATTATAATGATATATGAAGAGAGGTTAAAAGCGTTAAGAGAGAGGATTGGTTTAACTCAGGTAGCAATGGCTAATCTTTTAGGTGTTTCTAAAGTTTGCTACCACCAGTATGAGATAGAAAAAGATATTATGCCTTTAAAGCATTTAATAACTATCTGCAATTATTTTGATGTTTCTTTGGATTATATTTTTAATTATAGTGCAACTAAACAATATAAAGATCTTAATAAAGAAGTGAATTTAGAATATGTTGGAAAGAGATTAAAGGAGTTTAGGAAGAATAAAAACTTAACTCAAGAGAAACTCGCTAGTAAATTATGTATTGCAAAATCAATGGTTAGTTCTTATGAAAGAGGAGAATTTTTGGTTTCTACTCATACTTTATATGATATATGTAGAATGTATAAATTAAGTGCAGATTATCTTTTAGGAAGAGTAGATAGTCCTCAGTATTTAAAGTAGTTTTAGGGATATAAAAACACTTATCAGTTTTAGATAAGTGTTAGTTTTTTTGTTTAATTATCATTGTTTCCCATTAATTCTAATAGATGGAGAAATATGTTAATAAAGTCTAAATATAATTGTAGAGCTCCATAGATTGCGATTACATCTTCATTAAGACCTGTAAAGCTCATTTCTTTAATTCTTTGAATATCGTACGCGGTAAATCCCATAAAGATTAAAAGACCAATTATGGTAATTATTAAATCAAAAGTAGAGTTATTGATAAATATACCTATTATAGCACATATTACTATGGCAATTAAACCCATTAAAAGGTAAGTACCTAGACCACTTAAATCCATTTTGGTAAAGTAACCAATGAGACCAAATAAGCCAAAAACTAGAGCGGATATTAAGAAGACTAACATTAATGATGATAAGTTAAAATAGATAAAAATACTAGAGAATGTTAGACCACTTACAAATGAATAGAGTATAAAACTTATTTTCGCGGCAGTTGGGCTTAATTTATGGATTCGGGCTGATATAAAGATAACTAATACTAATTCTACTATGGCAAATACTATGTATAATGCTGAATTAAATATGGCTTCTAACATATTTTCGTTCGTGGAAACAAAGTAACCAGTTAAAAATGTTATTAATAAACCGATAAACATCCATAAGAATGATTTTGATAATAGTTTGTTCATTTTTTCCTCCTTATATTAGTATTATAGCATATTTTTAGTATTTAGTAAACTTTCTTGTTTATACCAAAATTTATAGATAATATACATGATAAATACTTCTAATAATTCTAAGATAATAATGGTGGGGATGGTTTTTAAGAAAGGGAAAATATTTATTATAAAGGGAGGAATTTGGGTTGTGAAAAAGTAATTTGTATTAAAGTGATGGTTAAATATGATCATTAAGAAATATAAAATATTTAGAATTAGAAAGAGTTTTAGAAGAGTGGTTTTAGGTATTTTTTTAGGATACATATAAAAAGTTAAGATAGTACTTAGTAAAAAGAAATGATGGGATATGAGATATAAATAGAAATTAAATGATTCAAAGATGCTTGGAACATCAAAGAAGATTATCGCGGGGATTGGGCCTAAAAAGCCTAAAAAATAGGTATATTTATATAAATGTTCTTTATTAAAGAGAATAACATAAATATAAAAATAATTAGATAAGTAACATAGATGAAGGGGTAACATAGTATTAAAATCAAAATTATGATAGATAAATGATGAGATATATAAAGTGAGCATGTTTAAAAGAAGAATTAGAGCGATAACAAGTGTTATGGTTCTTTTGGTACTTTTAGATAAATTATTTAGTTTTAGTTTATTTTTAGTTAAGATAAGAGCAATTAATATTACTACAAACATTAAAAAAAGATGGGTAAAACCAAATAATTTAAAGGGAATAGTTATATTTTTATCAACAAAAAATTCTTTTAAGTTCATACTTAAATATATGATACTTAAAAGAATAAATACTAAACATTAAAACGAAAATAAACAATATCGCCATCTTGCATTAAATAATCTTTACCTTCTAGTCTTAATTTGCCAGCTTCTTTCACTTTGGTTTCATTCCCATATTCTTTTAAATCATCAAAGCTCATTACTTCAGCTTTAATAAATCCTCTTTCAATATCACTATGGATTAGACCGGCACAACTTTTGGCTGTCATTCCTTTTTTAAAAGTCCAAGCTCGACATTCATCTTTACCACTGGTGAAGAAGGTTTCTAGGCCTAAAAGATTATAAGTAGCAAATATTAATTTATCTAAGCCAGAGCTAGATACTCCTAGTTCTTTTAGGAAAGCATTTTTATCTTCATCAGATAATTCAGATAGTTCAGATTCCATTTTAGCACACATAACTATAACACCACTTTGTTCTTTTTCGGCATATTCTTTTACTTGTTTAGTGTAAGTGTTATCACCAATTACGATATCATCTTCACTAACATTGGCTGCATATATTAAGGGTTTTAAAGTAATAAAATTAAAGGAACGCATAACAGTTAATTCATCTAAAGTAAAATCTACTCTTCTTAAAGGAATATTTTGTTCTAGATTAGTTTTAGCTTTAGTTAGAGCATTTACTTCAATTAAAGTTTCTTTATCTTTTGTAGTTTCGGCTTTTTTAATTATTTTAGTAAGACGATTTTCAATTATTTCTAAATCAGCAAGAATAAGTTCAACATTAATTATTTCAATATCTCTTATAGGATCTGTTTTACCTTCAACATGAGTGATATTAGCATCATCAAAACAGCGAACTACTTCAACTATAGCGTCTGTTTCGCGGATGTGGCTTAAAAATTTATTGCCTAAGCCTTCGCCTTTACTAGCACCTTTTACGAGGCCTGCGATATCAGTAAATTCAAAAGTTGTTGGGACTGTATTTTTAGGTAGGTACATATTTTCTAAGAAAGTTAATCTTTCATCAGGGACTGTTACCATACCAACATTAGGATCAATGGTTGCAAAGGGATAATTGGCAGCGAGAATATTTTTTTTAGTTATAGCATTAAATAAAGTAGATTTACCAACATTGGGAAGACCTACAATGCCCGCTTTTAAACTCATATATTTTCCTCCTTTATGATGCGCGTACTTTCATTAAACATACACTTGAATCTTTTTGGTCTAAAGCTATATTTTTTATTTTTTCTAGTTCATTTTTATCTTTTATTTTAGTATATATATCATATTGGGTTAAAATATCATTAACATATCTTAATTGGATTACATAGGTAGCATTTTTAACTGTAACTGTGTTGGTTATTATTTCTTCTTCAAGGCAATATTCGGGTATTTCTTTTTTAATAATATCGCCATCTGTTATAATATTTAATCTGATATATGATCCATTTATTAAGCCTTCTATTATGGGGTATTCTTCATTTGATGGTTCAGTTTCAATTATGTTCATAAGAATCGGAGCTTTAGCTTCGTTATCCTTTTTTAAAAGATAATTTTCTATTAAATTATGAAGAAGTTCAATATTATTAGATGAAAGTTTTAAGTTAGTTAAGTAAGAAATATTGGCATCTTTTCGAATATCTACATAAGGATAATTAAAGTAAACTATTCCTAAAGCACTTAGTCTCCAAATATCTTCGGATAGATCTAGACGATTATCACTAAATTTTAATTCTTTAAATAAAGGGGTAAAAATACTTGGAGAGATGCAATAATAATATAATTCACTTTCTAATTCGATTATATTAAAGTGATAGATATTATGTTTTAATAATTCGATAATTAAAGCTTTTGTAAAGTCTAATTCCTTTACAAGTTTATCTGTCTTCATGTTATAATCCTTTCATGTGTTTTTTATTATAGCACTTTTAAAGGAGTTTTTTAAGTATTTTAGAGATAAAAAGATGATATTTTTTATCATCTAGTTAAACATTTACTACACCATTAATACCTATTGGAAGACCTATAGTAGACCATACTATTAATAATGCAAGTAGTATTACACCAATAGTAATTGTATAGGGTAGTTGGTATTTTAAAGTTTTTAGTAAGTTAATTGGTTTTTGGTTTTGATTATATTTTTCGAGATAAGCAAGATAAATTACATAATAGGCCATGATTGGGGTTATACCCATTGTTACTGATTCACCAAAACGGAAGATTACTTGGGTAAATTCTGGAGAAATACCAGCATCCATTAAGCTTGGGACGGCAATACCAGCGATGATAGCCCATTTAAAGCCGGAGTTTGGTAGAACAATAGTTGAAATCATACTTACAATAAATAGTAAAATAATTAGAGGAAATGAGCCTAGAGAACTAGTCGATAAGAAGTTAGCTAAAAAGGCAGTGACTACTTCACCAATATTGGTTTTTTTAAAGATACTAATAAAGGTGGAAGCAAAGAATATTAAGACTAAAGTTTTTCCTATACCATCTAGACTATGACCTAGATCATCACATAAATCTTTATTGTTTTTAATGGTTTTAGCACCAATACCATAGAAAAAGCCAATGATTACAAAAAACATTGTGATAACAAAGACAAAGCCCTGACTAAAGAAAGAGTCCGCACTAAAGAGTTTATCTATATAAAAACTTTGAGAATAATCAAGTAAGGCACCAGATAAAGGAAGACCTGGTATAATACAGTAAACAAAGAATAAAAGATAAACTAAACCAGCGAGGGCCGCTAAGACTAGGCCTTTTAATTCACGATTGGTAATTGTAAATTCTTCTTCTATTTCAGTTTCAGGAAATTCATATTTAGGCAATTTGGGAGCAATATAATTTTCAGTAATAATAGTAATGGCAACCGCAACTAAAGCAAAAGCAACAATCATAATAGAAATAAATGATAATGTTGATAAAGTATAACTTGGGTTAATCATGTGAGCTCCAAGTAAAGTGTGTCTTAATAGTTCAGAATCACTACTTGTAAATAAAATACTTATTCCACTTCCGGCACATAAAGCAGCATATGAGGCAATAATACCTATATAGGGGTTTCGGTGGCCATAAAGGAAAATTAAAGCACTTAGAGGAATCATAATAACAAAAGGTAGATTACCCATAATACTAGATAATAAACAAATTAAAACTAAGACAAAAGTTACAGTTTTCTTTTTGGCTTTTTTAGTTAAAAGAGTTATAGTTGTTTTTAGAAAACCACTTTTTTCCATAACACCTATACCAATTAAAATGATTATTAAACTAGATAGAGGAGTAAAGGAAACAAAGTTAGAAACAGTAGTAGTAAAAATATATTTTAGACCACTTAAACTAAAGAGAGATTCAACGGTTTTTAGACCTTCTGTATACTCTAAAGTTACATTATCGGCGATAGTATTATAGTTTACTTGGACTCCTAAAAGACTTAAAAAACCACTTATTACAATTGTAATAACAATTAGTATTAATAAAGCCATTATAGGATCTAAGGTTATTCGATCTTTAAATCTTTTCTTCATTGGTTCCTCCTTCTACTTTTTTTAATTTACGAATAAATTCTAAACGATCAAGCATAACTTCTCGACCACAATTTAAACATTTTAATTTTATATCAACCCCTACTCTTTTTATTTGCCAATTATTAGAACCACAAGCATGAGGTTTTTTCATAATTACTATATCATTTAGGTTAAATGTCTTTTCCATGATGCACCTCGATTTGATTATAGGGTATTTTTAGATTATTTTGTTCATAAGCTAATTTTATCCGTTTTAACATATTTCTTTTAATATCATAACGTTTATTTTGATCACAATGAATGTTGATAAGATATTTAACTGATGAAGAAGATAATTCATTTATACCACAGTAGATACTATCATCAAAAATAAGTTTTTCTTTTTTGGCTTCTTCAATTACTTGGGTTAGAACTTCTTCTACTTTTTTAACGGGAGCATCATAGTCGGTATCTACTTCAATTAAAAGATGAGCTTTTCTTTGGGAAGCATTAATAATAGAATCAATATTACGATTAGCAATTATCATTACTTCACCATTAAAAGCTTTTATTTTAGTTGTTCTTAGACCTAATTCTATTACATCACCGGTAAAATTATTATAAGTTACAGTATCCCCTACTTGAAGATAGTTTTCTAAGATAAGAGAAATACCACATATTAAGTCTTTGATGGTATCTTGCATAGCTAAACCTAAAACAGCACCAAAAATACCTAAACTAGTTATAAGACTACGAGTATCTATACCATAGAAGTCTAAGATTATTAATAAAGATATAATATAAATAATATATTTTACAATACTTTGTAAGAGACGAATAATGGTTTTACGTCTTTTAATTTCAAACTGTGTTTTACCTGTGATTAAAATTTTGGATATGATACTATTTAATATTTTAGTTAGAATATAAGCGATAAGAAGAGTAATTATACTTCCAATAATCTGTTTAGTCATAATAATATCATAAACTTTTTTTAAAAATTTCATATTATTCTCCTTCTAAAGATATATTTAATTCTTCTAATATTCTAGTTAATTCTTCATCATCTTTATAAGGGATTTCAATTTTTTTAGAGTTTATTTTTACTTTTACACCTAAACGTTCCCGACATAAATTTTCATAAATACTATATTTAATATCAAAAGTTTCTTTACGAGTTATATTATGTTTTTTAGGTAAGTTTTCCATATTAATTAACTTTTCAGTATCTCGGACACTTAAACCTTCTCTTACTATTCTTAAGGCTAGTTCATTTATTTTGCTTTCATCTTCAAGTTTACTTAAAGCACGAGCATGACCCATTGATAGTTCTTTTTTTTCAACTAAATTAATAGTTATTTCGGGTAAATTTAATAAACCTAACATATTAGTTATATAACTACGACTTTTAGAAAATTTATGAGCTAATTCTTCTTGAGTAATATTATTGATCTTTAGGATGTTTTCATAAGCTTTGGCTTCTTCGATGGGGTTTAGATTTTCTCTTTCAATATTTTCAATTAGAGCTATTTCCATCATTTCGGTATCGTTGAAGTCTTTAATTATTGCGGGGATTGTTTTAAGGCCGGCTTCGCGAGCTGCCCGAGTTCTTCTTTCTCCAGCGACTAATTCATAGCCTTTGATACTTTTTTTAACGATGATGGGTTGGATTATTCCATGCTCTTTAATTGAGTTTGCGAGTTCTTCTAAAGATGCATCATCAAAAATTACTCTTGGTTGATAGGGATTACTCCTAATTTCTTCTAAAGGGATTTCGGTAATTCCACCATTTGATTTACCTTCATCAACAATTTCATTTTCAAATTTGTCAAAGTTTATTACTTCGTTGGAAAATAATTGTTCTAATCCCTTTCCTAAAGCTTTTTTTCTATTCTCTGTCACGAGCGATTACCTCCTTTGCTAGATTAGCATAAGCGATTGTAGCTTTACTTTTAGGATCATATTCATTAATAGGTTTTCCATGACTAGGGGCTTCAACAAGTCTTACTAATCGAGGAATTATGGTATTAAATACTTTATCTTTAAAATACTTTCTTACTTCTTCAATAACTTCTAAACCGATTATGGTTCGGCCATCTAACATTGTTAATAAAACGCCTTCTATTCTTAATGCTGGATTCATGCTTGATTGAACCATTATAATTGAATTTAATAGTTGAGTTATACCTTCAAGAGCAAAGAATTCACATTGAACAGGTATAATTACTGAGTCACTAGCGACTAGGGCGTTCATAGTGGGTAAACCTAAGGCTGGTTGGCAATCTATTATTATATAATCATATTCATCTTTAATGGTATTTAGGGCTAGACGAAGTTGTTCGTTTTGATGAAATTCGGGATTTTCAAGCATTTTTTTAACAAATTCAACATCAACACCGGCGAGATTTATAGTGGATGGTAAGATTGAGAGGTTTTTAAATTTAGTTTTTTTGATAGCTTTTTTAATTTCACAAACACCAGTCATAACTTCATATATATCATGGGAATAATCACCATTAGAAAATCCTAAGCCAGTGGTAGCGTTACGTTGAGGATCGAGGTCAATTAAAAGGGTTTTTTTACCCTCTACACCTAAGGCAGATGCTAAATTGATACTAGTAGTTGTTTTTCCTACTCCTCCTTTTTGATTAACTAATGAAATTACTTTTGCCATTTATGTACACCTCTTTAAAATTTTTATTAGATAACAAAGATATTTTAACATATTATTTTAGTTTTGTCTTTATATTTTAGATTTAATTTAAAATTATTTTTGGTGGTTATTTTTTTTAAATAAAAAGCAAGGATTAGAGTATTTCCTTGCAATGAAAACTATTCTTGCCCATGAATATAGTTAGAAAGCGTCATGAGCAAGAGTTAGTTAGATACTATATAAGGATTAGATGATGTGCCTTTAGTTGCTTCATCAGGTTTATCAAATTTAAATTTTGTATCGGCCTTGAGGTTGATGACTGGGCGAAGACCAAACAGATTTCCCATGCTACCCCCATATATTTGTCCAGACTCGTGTACACCAAATACAGCAGCAGATTTGTTATACAAGGAAAACGGAGACATTGTCCAATAATTTTTGTCAGTATGTAACCAATAGCCATAATTAACTCTATAGCTTAATCCCCCGGCAAAAGAGACTTCATCCGCTGTTATAAGACCCACTGGGTACTCTAAGCTTTTGGTTCCAGTTATAATTGTATCTGTTCCATTTTGTTTTATTCCTGTTGCACCTATATACGTAAAGTAATCTTCATTTTTATGGCTAGTAGTACTACATTTTAATATTGGCTTTGCTTGACTTTTTTCAGTTGGAGAATTTCCATTATTTGTTAATCTTAAATACGCTCCATAGTATGTGTCTGTTGTTCCTGTTCCTCCACTATCCGCCATGTTTTCTATCCATGTAGTATTTTTAACAGTTGAATTTGATCTATCATTGCAAAATCCGGCATTTGAATCTATTCTTCCATTTCCGTTATTCCATTCGTCTGTCAAATTGTTTTTAAACCATGTATTTAATTCTTTTAAGACATTGCTTTGTTGGTTATCTTTTCCAAAACCATGAGCATTACCACTTACAAACTGATATCCGACATACATGTTATTGCCGGTTGAAGAATTAAAATTATATGTAGAATCAATTTGAGTACTTGTTCCAGTTTCTGCTGCGCTACTATTTCCAGAATATATAAGTCTTATAGTTCCATCGCCATTTATTCGAATGATTCGCCAATATATGTCTGCCCCACTTGTACTAATTTTGCCAAACTTCACCCAATTATTTTGAACAGTTCCGCGAAAATAATAACTTGTTCCAAAATCATCTTCTACTTCAAATACCCCATTTTCTTCTTGAGTATCACAATCCCCTATACATGCAGTCTTACTAAAATCTTCTACTGTTCCTTGTGAATGTAAATCTAATTCTGCTAATGTTTTATCAGATAATTTTACGAACTTTACAAAACATCTTTCTTCAGGGGCTAAATTCCCTATTATATGTTCTCCATTACTATTAGTATACAATTTAGCTTGATCATCATGTTCTTTTTCACCTTTTAAAACACAATAACTACTATCACTATCTATTACATACCCTGATTCAGGCATTTCAGTTATTTTCTTTTCTTCATCACCATCTACTTGATACATAGCTATACTATTATAGCTATCATTAACTTCTATTCTATCTTTTAATACATACTCTTCTTGTTTGTTATCTTTCTTAAATGTAAACAAGCAAACTAAAAGAATACCTATTATTCCCACTACTAATACTTTATTTAACTTCATTGCTTTCTCTCTTTCCCTTTCTTAAATCTATTAAGATTTTCTAACTTATACTAAAATTATAATCTAACAAGTGTCAAATGTCAAGAAAAATGTCGGCGGTATGCCTATTATATTTTTTATATCCTTTTAAAATGAGAAAATGTTGTTGGTGATTATAATGTACTATAATTATATTCTTGATTATTCTAGAATAAAAGAATTAAGATTAAAGCATGGTCTTACCCAAAAGGATGTAGCAGATTACCTTAATATTGATCAATCTACTTATTCTAAATTTGAGTTAATTAAATCTAATATTACTATTGAAAAACTAAATGATTTAGCAAATTATTATGATGTTTCTTTAGATTATTTGCTTAAGATTAGTGATGATCCCAAAATTAAGATGGTTAATAAAGATTTAGATAAAAAGTTAATTGGAGAAAGACTTAAAATGATTCGCAAAGAAAAGAAGCTTTATCAAGAGACTTTAGCAAGTGATATTGGAACTGGTCACTCTTTAATTAGTGAATATGAATCAGGAAAACGTTTGATATCACTTACTTATGGATATGCAATATGTAAAAAATATAATATTTCTATGGATTATTTATATGGAAAAAAGGCTATAAAGTAAGTAGCCTTTTTTGAGTTTTATTTTCTTTTTTAACACTTTATAATGTTATTATATATTGTTTTTTGATAAAAAAATGACATTATTTTGTTATTTAGTGTTCATTTTATAGTAGATTTAAACACTATTTTGCTATTTAGTGTTTATTTTATATTAAAAGTTAACATTTTTATTCAGGATTTACATGAATAATAGTTTTATAGATTTTGCGATATTCTTTGGTGATACTTTTTTCTAATTGATCAGCGATTTCATGAGATTTAAAGGTACTTAAGTTACCATCAACTGCGATTGTTAATATAGCAATATATTTATAACCGGTTGCGATAGTATAAAAGTCGGTGACACGTTTGATATCTTTATTTTTTAAAATAAATGTAATGATGTTTTCCTTTTCGGCTTTTTCTAAAGAGACATCCATTAAGACTTTATAACTTTCTAAGAAGATTCCTAATCCCGTTATTAGAATATAAATAGCAATTATAGAGGCAAATATACCATCAAAGTAATAGATATCGAACGCGCCTAAAATAACCGATATAAGAGTTCCACAGGTTAAAATTGTATCATTGCGATGATCTTTCATGCTAGCTTTAATTAAGATGTTGGGATGTTCCTTATATTTATGTTTACAATAAAGATATAGAGAAAATTTAACTATAATTGTAACTAAACAGACAAAGATTAAAACGGGTGAAAATATGAACTTTTGATGAGTTATTACGGAAATTAAGGAATCTACAAATATTTTGATGGCGATTATTAGCATAAAAATACTTATAAGCATAGAAAAAATGTATTCAGCTTTGCCATGGCCAAAATTATGATCTTCATCACTTGGGGTGGCAGCGATTTTACTTCCTATGTAAGTCATAATAGATGAGAAGATATCACCAGCAGAGTTTATTGCGTCTGCAAAAATGGCCGAACTACCACTTAAAAGAGAAACACTTAATTTTAAGATAAGTAAAAATAAATTGCAGGTTATGCCAAGGAAACCTACTTTTTTGGTATTTTCATATCTATTCATATAATCACCATTGTTGCTATATTATATCAAATATTTAGAGTTTTGAATATTATAAATGTTTATTTTTTAGAATTTTAATACCAAGTAGTTAGTGATTCTAAAGATTTGCGGAGACGAGGGGGAACGGAATCATTGGTGTAACCTAGGGCAATCGCAGAGATTAAAGAGTTTGGTTTATGAAATTTAGTTTTTAGTTCGGCTTCAATTTTTAGAATATAACCAATCCATAAAGAGGCAATATTTAGGTCAGTTGCTTTTAAAAGCATATTTTCGATGCAGGCTCCAATAGAAACTGTGTCCATAAGAGGATCTTCAAGAGTGCCAAAAACTAAGATTAGAGTGCTACATTCTCTTATACACTCACATGTTTTTAGAGTTAAAGGATCTGATTTTTGTTTTAATAGATCCCCTATTTCATTTTTTAATTTTTTATCATTTATGACAATAAATTCCCAAGGTTGTCTATTTTTAGCAGATGGGGATAAAGTCCCACAGTGTAATATTTCAGTTAAATCTTTTTTAGGTATTCTTTTTTGTTTAAAGTTTCTGATACTGCGACGATTTTCAATTACAGTTGTTAATTCCATATAAATTCTCCTTTTATATATAATAACATAATCTAAAGATAATTAGAATATTAATAGTTTTTATTATGAAGGGTTTTTACTTTTTCGATTTTAATTGTATAACCGATTGGGCCTAAGATATTTAAGAGACTTAAAATGGTGGGTGAATGACTGCCATTTTCAATGCGGGCTATTTTTTCGCGAGAAACGTTTGAGAATTTGGCAAATAAATCTTGGGTTAGATTGTTTTCTTTACGAAATCTAATAAATTCTTTAATGAATATTTCATTTAAAAGTTTACCATCAAAGGAGTAGTCAATATAACTAGGATCATACTTCATAAGTAAAGTCACCGTAATAATTGTATCATATTTGATACAATGAATGCAATATTTTGTTGCATATTATTTTTATTTATTATATATTGAATGTGTCATAATTTATATTTTTTATATTTTATTAATTCATTATAATGTATCATTTTTATTAAAGATATGATATAATTAATGATAAGATAAGGAGGTTTAAAATATGGAAAATAATTTAAAGAATGAGAATATAATAAGAACTGGCTATCCACACATTGATAAGCCATGGATGCAGTATTATGAAAAAAGTGATTATGGGTATCCTGAAATACCTAAAATGAACTTAAATAAGTACATTAAATACAAAACTAAAGATATTAAGCCAAGTACTATCGCTCAAGCTTATTATGGGAATGATATTTCTTATGCCGAATTTTTTCAAAAGACTGATGAAGTAGCAAAAGTTTTTTCACAACTTAGAGTTGGCTTTAAAGACAGAATTATGTATTTTTTACCTTCTGTGCCTGAAACTGGGCAAATGTGGCTTGGTGCTTCGCAGATAGGAGCAACTTCTGATTTTGTTGATCCAAGACCTGATGGGGTTGATTTACAAGCGAATGCTAAAAAAATATTAGATACTATAATTGAAGAGAAAGCACAATATATTGTAGCTTTAGATATGGTTTATTTAATGCTTTTAAAACCAATTGAAAATGAATTAAAAGATTATGGAATTGAACATGTAATAGTAGTATCTGCGAGTGATGCGATGAATTTAGGGGGGAAAATTGATTATTTAAGAGATTCTTTAGAATATTATAGATTAGCTAATCAAAGAAAGATAGAAAATTATGTAATTAATAATTTAATAAAAATAGAAAATCCTTCTTTGGAAATTATGGATACGCTTAAAAAACTTCATAGTGAAGTATTATATTCTAATGGAGTTATTAATTTAGTTAATGAATGTAAAGATAAAAGAGTTAATAAAGAAGAATTAATAAGAGGAATTAAAGATTTACAAAAGGAACAACTTGGAGCGACTAAATTCTTTATTAATAAAGTAAAAGAAATGCAAAAAGAAAGTAAAGTATTGGATGATGCTATAAAGTCATCACCACTTAGAGTAGATAAATATAAAAATTTAGTTAAAGAATGTCAAAATTCAAAATTTGAAGTTATTGATGATATTGACTCTATAAATTATATTGGACATACTTCAGGAACAAGTAGTAAACCAAAACCTATTCCACTTACAACTAAAAATTTAATATTTGCAGTAGAAGATTTATTTGCGAATGGGCTTGCTTACTATGAAGGACAAAAAGTATTACAATTCTTTTCAGCTTATGCTCCAATTGGGGCTGTAGATAGTATTTTACTTAACTTTGCAAGTGGCGCAACAAGTGATATTATTCCTGAGATTAGTTTTGAAGATTTTTGGTATATTGTCGATAAGAGAAAATCTAATGTCTTACTTTGTCCACCATCTTTATTAAGTAATATTTTTCATGATAAACATATGACCTATAAAGATTTAAGTTATGTTGAAAGAGCTGTTTATGGTGGCGGCGGAATGAAGAAGAAAGATGAACAATATTGTAATGAGTTATTATTTAAAAATGGAAGTAAAGCGAAAATTCAAGTAGGTCATGGTCAAAGTGAATATTGTGGTTGTGGCTGCTATGGAAAATATGATTATAAAAGATATGAATCAATTGGTATTCCTCTTCCATATACAACTTATTCTTTAGTTGATCCTTATATTGAAGATAAATTAGTACCATTAAAATTTAAAGATGGTGAAGAATTTTTAGAGGGTGAATTAGTTGTTAGTAATGGAGCTGTTTCAAGTGGTGTTTTAGATGATAGAGTAATATTTAAACATTATGAAATGGATGGAAAAGATTATATAAGAACTAATGATATTGTTAAAATGGATAGAAATGGAATATGGTATCATGTTTCAAGAAAAGATAATGTATTTACAAGATATGATGGTTATAAAATTAACTCTTATGAATTAGAAGAAACTATAGAAAAACATGAAGCCGTTAATAGTTGTACAATTTCTTCTTATTATGATAAAGATAAAAAAGGATTAATGCCTATTGCACATATTATTTTAACAGAAGAGTGTTATGATAATGAAATTTTATTAGATATTGTAAAAGATTTAGTTTATAATTATATTATGACTAATAAGAATTTAAACTCAAGAGAAATTCCAGCAAAATTTAAGTTTAGAAAAATGGTACCAGTTACTAAAAATGGTAAAGGTGATTATAGAGCGTTAAGTGCTGAGGCATTAGATGGTACAGAATTTACAGTAATTATTAAAGAAACAAGTTCAAGAGTTAATAGTATTGAAATAAAAATGCCAGAAGAAAATATGGTTAGACGTTTGAAGTAGAAAGAAGGAATGGGATATGGCTGAAGGTGTGATACTAAATGTTTATTCATTAGTTATAATATTTACTTTATGTATAATATTTTTTAGGAAAAGAAATGTGTCTTATAAAGAAGTACAAATTTATGAAAGATTAATTGTTTCTACGACTTTAATGAATTTATTTGGTTTATTTATTAGTATTGGAATATATTTTAATTTTAATAATTTCTTTTTAGTTCTTATTAATAAAATATATTGTATATATTTAATGATATGGATAACACTTTTAACCTTTTATATTATATATATAGCTATATTAAAAAGTGGGAATATAGAAAAAGCAGAAAGAATAATGAAAACTATTTGTCTTGTAAATGGAATATTTATATTGTTAGCCCCTATTAAAGTTACACTTACAAATGATACAGCAACTCTTAGTGGGCTTGCAATAACATATTCATATATGTATTTCTTATTCGGATATTTAGTGCAAATTCTTTGTGTTATAATTGACCATAAAAATGCGAAAAATAAAAAATATGTGCCAGTTTATTTTCTAACTATTTTTGGAATATGTGTGTTAGCCCTTCAGTATTTTATCCCAACAATTAATTATATTATTAATCCAACTTTAATATTTATTATTATAGTTATGTACTTTACAATTGAAAATCCGGATGTTAAAATGATTGAACAATTAAATATGGCTAAAAGACAAGCAGAGAAAGCCAATAAAGCGAAAACCGAATTTTTATCTAATATGTCGCATGAGATTAGAACTCCTTTAAATGCGATTGTTGGTTTTTCAGAATGTATGTTAGAGCAAAAAGATTTAGGGGAAGAGACTAAAGGGTTTGCTAAAGATATTGTTGATGCATCTAATAATTTACTCGAAATAGTTAATGGTATTCTAGATATATCTAAAATAGAAGCGAATAAGATGGAAATTATTCCTAAAGAATATAATCCAAGAGAAGTATTTAATTCCTTATGTAAGCTTACAATTCCGAGGATTGGTGATAAACCAATTGAATTTAAATATACATTTAGTGAAGATATGCCTGGAGTTTTAAAGGGTGATGTTGCTAAAGTTAAACAAATTATTTTAAATTTACTTACTAATGCTGCAAAATATACTGATAAAGGGGAAATTAATTTTAATGTAAATTGTATTAATAGAATGGATACTAAAACATGTTTACTTTATATTTCAGTTAAAGATACAGGAAGAGGAATAAAGAAAGAAAATATTGATAAGTTATTTAATAAGTTTGAAAGAATTGATGAAGATAGAAATACCACGATTGAAGGAACAGGATTGGGGCTCGCTATTACTAAGAGTTTAACAGAAATGATGGGGGGAAGAATAACTGTATTTTCTAAATTTAATGAGGGATCTACTTTTAGGGTTTATTTGGAACAAGAAATAATAAGTATGGAAGTTCCGGAAAGTAATAGTGAAGAAATAGAAATTGATTATAGTTTACATAAGGGTAAGAAAATATTGGTTGTTGATGATTCAAAGATTAATCTTAAAGTTGCAGCGAATGTGCTTAAACCTTATAATATGGATGTTGTTTTGGTGGATAGTGGAAAAGAATGTTTAGAGCTTGCCGAGAAACAAACCTTTGATTTAATTTTAATGGATATTATGATGCCTAAAATGAATGGAATTGAATGTTTGAATGCTTTAAAAGAAATACCGGGATTTAATGTTCCAGTAGTGGCACTTACTGCGGATGCGATTGAGGGAACAGATGAAAAATATAAAAGTGCGGGATTTGATGATTATTTATCTAAACCGATTGATAGATATTTATTAAATAAAGTTTTAAATAAGTTCTTAAAATAAGGGAGGTAGAAGAATGGAAAAGTTAGATTTGTTAAAAGAATATGGAGTTCAAGTACAAACGGGGTTAGACTTTTTTGGAGATAAAGATAGTTATGATGAGGCTTTAAAAGAGTTTAGAGATGCGATTGAGGAAAAGCTTAAAGATTTAGAGTATTATAAAAATACTGATGATTTTAATAATTATGGAATATTAGCTCATAGTACTAAGAGTGAAGCTAAATATTTAGGTTTTTTGAATGATGCAGAGATTTTTTTACAACATGAGATGGCGGGAAAAGAAAGTAATAAAGATTTTATAAATGATAATTTTGATAATTTAAAAGATACTTTGAATAATATTAAGAAACTTTTAAATGATTATTTTAGTAGTAATACAGATAAAAAGAAAATTATTATTGCTGATGATTCTAATATTATGCTTAATTTTATAGAAAAAAATATTGGTAATGATTATCAAATACTTAGAGCTAATAATGGGAAAGAAGCGATAGATTTATTGAGTGATGATGGGGTGTATGCGTTACTTCTTGATCTTAATATGCCAAGTATGAATGGTTTTCAAGTTTTAGATTATATGCAGGAAAGAGAGTTGTTTTTAGCTATACCAGTTATTATCATTACGGGGGATGATACAGAAGAAACTATTAAGAAAGCATTTACTTATCCAATTGTAGATGTGTTAAATAAACCTTTTAAAGAAGAGAATATTAAAAGAATTTTAGTTTCTATAAATAGTTTTTATGATAAGAATTAGTTGATAACTTTAGAGTTATTAACTGATTATAAAAAAGCAAGGAAAGAGATTCCTTGCAATGAAGTTTTATATTCTTGCCAATGAATAAGTTAGAAAGCAGCATTG
>CANQDN010000007.1 GCA_947593275.1 uncultured Bacilli bacterium | reverse complement strand
GAGTTACAGTGGCAATCATAGTTTTACTTTGACCAATATCTAAATAAATTCGAGAATAATTAATTGATACACTTGTTACACCAACAGTTGTAGGTCCTCCAGTGTTTCCTCCAGTTACTGGTGGTTTATTTTCAACTATTTTTTCCCATTTAGCAGTTAAGGTCATATTTCCGGTTATAACATTATTAAAATCAAATTTAATATCATTTAAATACCAACCTAAGAAGGCATAGCCCGCTTTAGATGGACTTGTTGGTTCGGTTATTGGATTTCCATCTTCTACTCTTACAACAGGTACAGCAGAACCGCCATTGGAATCAAATATAACAGAATATACTTCTTTTTCAGGTTCAACAATTTCTAGTTTAGCTTCTAAGACTTCAGTTTCATTATCGTATTCATCTTTAGCTATTATTTTAACTGTATATTCACCAGGAGTAGTAAAGCTTCCATAATCTACTCGATTTCCTTCATCATCAACATCTTCTTCATAAAAGGATATTTCGCATTCGCCAGTTACATCATAGCATAAAGAGATAAAATCATCAACTTCATATTCATCACCAGCGAATATTTTGATATCACTAGTTACAACAACTGGGGACATAGTATCTTCTACTATTAAATTAACTGTATGTTCTTCATCAAATAAGCTTACCGCAATTCCATAAGTGGTTGGAGTTTTTACAACAGCTTCGGCACATGGATAATTGCTAGTATCTTCACCTTCATTAATTGCATTTATTTCATCTTCACTACATGAAGAGACATCATAACTTATTTCAAACTCTTCAGGATAACTAATTTTTATATCATCAATATTAACATTTTCAAGAGTATTAAAGTAATCTACAGCTTCCGGTAATTTACTTCCTGATTCAATAGTTAATTCATCTTTAAATTCATATACAGGACTAGGAGGGTTTGGTTTAACTTTGTTTTTATTACCTTGATTAATAAGTAATACAACGATTATTACAATTATTAAAAGGAGAAAACAAACACCTACAACTAGCCATCTAGTTTTGTTTCTTTTTGCATATCTTTTAATATAACTTTCATCAAAAATAAATCTTTTTTTTGCCATTATACATCCCTTATCCTAAACATAACATAATATTATCATGTTTTTTAAAATAATGCTATATTTATTTGGTAAAATACTAAATAAATATTTGCAATACATTTGATATAACTTTTTCTGATATTTTATTCAATAATAATTTAATATAAAATGTAATTAGAAAGAGGTTTGGTATATATGGCTTTTAATTTAAATATTGAACGTAAAGAATCTGTTAACAAATGTGTTAGATTCCCGGTTGATGTTATAAATGACATTGAAAGAGTCGTTAATGAAAACAATGTATCTTTTTCGAAGTTTGTTATTCAAGCTTGTAAGTATGCATTAAAAGACATTGAAGAACAGAAAAAAAATGAAGTTAAATCTTAATTTGACTTAGGACTATTGGAAACAATAGTCTTTTTTATTAAAAAAACTCTCAAAGTTTAAAACTATGAGAGTAATTTTTAGTCTTCTTTTAAAGCTTCTTCTAATTCTTCTTTAGACATTTTAGTATAACCTTTAATGCCTTTTTCTTTAGCTTCATTTCTTAAATTTTCAAGTTCTAGATCTTCTTCAGGGATTAGTTTTCCAGTTTTAACAAGAGAATCAATTTGTTCTTTAGTAAGTGTTTCGTTTTCAACTAGAGCATCTGCTAAAATATGAACTAATTTTTCATTCTCTTTTAAGATCTTCTTAGCTTTTTCATAGCATTCTTCAACTATTTTTCTTACTTCTTCATCTATTTCGTGAGCAACTTTATCTGAGAAGTTTTTAGTTTTACCATAATCACGACCTAAGAATACACCTTCTGATTTTTGTTCATATTGAACAGGGCCTAGATCACTCATACCATATTCTGTAACCATTGCTCGAGCAATATTTGTAGCTTTTTTAAAGTCATCACTGGCACCAGTAGTAACTTCATTTAAGAACATTTCTTCACTTACACGGCCACCTAATAAGCCAGTTATTTGAGCTTCTAGTTCTTTTTTGGTCATTATAGCAATCTTTTCTTCTTTTGGAAGCATCATCGTATAACCACCAGCGACACCTCTTGGGATTATTGTTATTTTATGAACTTCGTTGGCATCCTCTAGTTTTAAGCCAATTACAGCATGGCCGGATTCATGGATAGCCACTAATCTTTTTTCTTTTTCAGTAATTTTGCGGCTTACTTTGGCTGGACCCATTAATACACGATCGGTTGCTTCATCTATTTCTTCCATAGTGATTGCTTCTTTATTTCTTCTAACTGTTAGTAAAGCAGCTTCATTTAATAAATTCTCTAAATCAGCACCACTAAAGCCAGGTGTTCTAAGACTTAAATTTTTAATATTAACATCATCGGCTAAAATTTTGTTTTTAGCATGAACTTTAAGAATAGCTTCTCTTTCAGCAGCATCAGGAAGACTAACGGTAACTTGACGATCGAATCTTCCAGGACGAAGTAAGGCAGGATCAAGAACATCTGGTCTATTGGTTGCGGCCATAATAATTATACCTTCATTTTCACCAAAACCATCCATTTCAGTTAGTAATTGGTTTAAGGTTTGTTCTCTTTCATCGTGACCTCCACCTAGGCCTGTACCACGCTCCCGACCTACAGCATCTATTTCATCAATAAAGATTAAGCATGGAGCACTTCTTTTGGCATCTTTAAACATCTCTCTTACACGACTTGCCCCGACACCAACAAATAATTCAACGAAATCAGAACCACTTATATAGAAGAATGGAACGTTTGCTTCACCAGCGACCGCTCTTGCAAGTAAAGTTTTACCAGTTCCTGGAGGGCCTACAAGTAATACACCTTTAGGAATTCTAGCTCCTAATTTTTGGAATTTTTTAGGATTCTTTAAAAAGTCAATTAATTCGGCAACTTCTTCTTTTTCTTCTTTTAGACCAGCAACATCACTAAATTTAGCTTGATGTTTATCGTCACTAAGTTTTGCTCTACTTTTTCCAAAATCCATAGAACCTTTATTAGTGCTAGCTAGTTTAGAAAAGAGAATATAAGAAATTACAACTAATATTACTAATGGTAAAACATTAACAATAATATATAATACGGGACTAGAGCCAGGATCTGAGGCAGTTTCGTATTCTTTTATTTCATTTGCTTTAACATAATCAGTAATAGTAGGTATTTCAGCTTCAATTACTTTAGCTTTAAAAGATTCATTTTTCTTATAATCCTTTAATTTACCTTCAACATAATAAACAGATTCACTACTTTTAGGCATAACAGAAATTTCAGTTACTTCTTCATTTCTTATGGCCTCCAATAACTCCCCTGTTGTTAGATCATTTACTTTGGTACTTCCCATATTAAGTATAAAGAAAGTTATTCCAATAATAATAATTAATATTAAATATGGAAAAAAGTTTCTAACTGTATTATTCTTTTTAACACTTATATTCATTATATTTCCTCCTCGTATGAAAGTATTATATCATATATTCCGTATCTTTCTACATCAAATTTTGATTTTTTTACACCTGGTAGCCAAATAATTACATTATTGCTATCTGTTACGATGGGAAAACCCGCTCTTTTTTTAAGAGAAATCTTCTCATCAATAAATATATCTTTGACTTTTTTGCTTCCTTTTAGGTTTTTTACTTCGATTTTATCACCGGGATGGCGAGATCTTACAATAAGAGGAAGTTTTAAAGTCTTGCTATTTAATCTTATTACATAATTACTGGTATTAGCACTTTCTGTAATTTTTCTTATTGTACCACTTGGGACATTTACTATATCTTTTAAAATAAATTCATAATCATCTACTTTTTTATTATGTTCTATTCTAAAATAATTATAGTCTTTAATTGCTAAATAACCTTTAGGTAAAAATACATAACCATTACTTTTTTTGCTTTTAATAAGATCTATAATATTGTTGGTGTTATTGTCATCTATTAAAAATAGATCATCAACATATATTAAGCTTAAAGAATATTCAATTACTTTTTTTATTAAAAAGGTATTTAGTTTTAATAATTCGTCTATTTTAATACCATTCTTATCTTTAATGCTATCAATTACTTTTAGGACTTGATCTTTTATAAAATCATCGACTGCTTGTAATTCTTCACTAAACTTTAAGAATTTAAGACCCACACTTTTATTTTCTTCCTTTAAAAAAGGTAATATTTGATGGCGATAGCGATTTCTAGTATATTCTAAAGAATAATTGCTTTTATCTATGTAGTATTTTAGTTGGTTTTTTTGCATGTATTCTAAGATAGTATCTTTGGAAACTAATATTAAAGGTCTTACTATTTTGTAGCTTCCTAGATCATTTATTTGTTTAAATCCAGCATAACCTTTGATACTACTTCCTCTAACTAAACGCATTAGAATAGTTTCAATTAAATCATCACTATGATGAGCGGTCATCAAATATTGGGCGTGAAATTCTTTTACTATTTTCTTAAAAAATTCATATCTTTTTTGTCTCGCTGTATTTTCTAAATTATCGTGGTCATATTCTTTTATTTCCATATATTTAAAATTAAGATTATGAGATAAAGCATATTCTTTTACAAACTCTGCTTCTTCTTCACTTTCTTCTCTTAATTTATGATTTACGTGAGCAATGATAATATTAAGTTTTAATTCATCTTTTAAGCTTAAGAGAAGATCTACTAAACACATGGAATCGGGACCACCGGAAGTGGCAACCACAATCGTATCTTGTTCTTTTAACAAATCTTTAAGATATAATAGTACTTGTTTCATAATATTTCCCCGCCATATTATTTTATCGCACTATTAAATTTATATCAAGTCTTTTTCGTCTAACTCTCCTTTATTTAAGATAATTCTGATGCTTTTTTCAATAGAGTTTATATTAAATTTCATTTCGGGATTTTCTTCTAAGTTACCTCTTTTAATTAAATAATCTAAAAAATCAATATCACAAGCATTATTTAGGGATTCTTCTTCACATAATAAGTTAAAATATTCTTCTAACATTAGAGCTAAAGTACCATTATAGGTATTAATTGTATTATCATCTTTAACGAGGCCTATGCCTTTATATTTAACTATAAAAGGGTTACCTGTTACTAATAGGTCTTTTAAAATAAAATTATTATCACAATAATGGATGAATGGTATTACATCTTCAGGATTATAAAAACGAATTACAATATTTTCATTAGTAGATTTTACATAGAATTTAACTTGAGATTTGATACTATTTCTAATTAGATATAAAAATACAGTTTTTAAAGAACTTATTAAATATTCATATTTAACGGGAAAATAGACTTTTATAGCGTCTTTATAGTTAGCTTTTTTATCAACATAAAAGGCAATATAATTGGTGGTATTGAGGTCATTTTTGGTTTTTTTGCAGTCATATTTTACTAGAGAATCATTTAGATTAGTTAAGAAGTCATTATAAAACTTTAAAATATCATCTTTAAGAGTGCTATCTTTAGTTACACCCATATATTTTAAGATGAAATAGAAATCTTCTTGGGTAAATTTCCTTTCTTTAGTTTTAATTTCTTCGGCTATCTTTTTTAAAAAATCATTTATCATAGTTAAATCCTTTCTAAATATATTATATCTTTTTGTCTTTTACTTTCTTTAAAGCCATTTTTTAAATAAAAGTTAATGGCTCTTTTATTATTTTTTCTTACTTTTATGGTCTTAATTTCATTTTTTAGTTTGGCTAATACTTTACTTCCAAAGGTTTTATTGCGATATTTATCAATTATATAAAGTAAATCAAGGGAACCATTATCTATAACTACCATACCAACTTTTTTAAAATTATTTTTAATTATATAAATATTATCACTTATTTTTTTTGCTTCTTCATTAACATACATGATTACTTTTAGTTTTTCTTCATTATCTTTAATAAAAGGAATAATAGTTTTTAATTTATAATCGATATAGAGTAGTTTTTCATTGTTTCCTTTTACTAACCTTATCATAATATCACCTTATTATCTAAATTATATATTATTTTTTTAAATTTGTACAGAAAAAAACACTCTAAAAAGAGCATTATTCTTGATAATAATCAGTTCTAGAAGTAAATCTATAACCTTCTCTATTTGGAAATCCGGGAGGAGTTATAACGTATTTACTACTAACATGGTAAGGAATCCAGCCTGGGGCTACTCCAAAGTGAAGATGGGCTCCAGTTGTACAGGTATCATAGCCACCATATAAAGATGAAGTACTTCTACCACCTCCAACGGTTCCTATAACTGTGTCTTGAGTTACAATATCACCAACTTTAACGTTAATTTTTAGTAAGTGATAGTAGAAAGTTGTATATTTTTGACCATTAACGGTTACATAAATATAAACGCGGTTACCTCCACAGCTAGTTCTTTCTAGGATACTTGCAACTTGGCCGGCAGCAGCAGCATAAATTGGAGTTCCTTCAGCATTTCCTCCAATATCTAAAGCATTATGATCACTACCCCAACGAGAAGCAGTAATAGTACTTGTAATAACACCATAAGTTAAAGGTTTTAACCAACCTCCATTAACAGGAATTTTAGAACAATCAGATAATTTAACAGAATCATCAGTTTTTCCTAAGTTTTCTTGACATATTTTAACGTTAGCATCTAAGGTATCTTTAGCTGTTTTTAGTTTATCATCAATACTTAAAGCATATTTATCATATGTTGCAGCATCAGTGACTAATTGTTCAATTCTTTTTTTGTAGGTTATGATTTCAGCATCTAATTTTTTTTGTTTTTCTATTAAATCGGCTCGCAATTCTTCATTTCGTTTGATTTCTTTTTCTAAGTTATCAACAGTTGTTTTTATGTACGCACTTACTTGTTTTACAGCTTCTACTCTAGTTATTAGTTCAGTCATACTGGTAGCTCCTGTAACATATTCTAAGTAGGCATTTTGACCTTGAACTTGTTGCATATACTGTAAGACTTTTTCACTTTCCTTTTTAAGAGATTCTATATGAGCATTGGATTCTTCGATTGCTGTTTCAGCTTCTTGTTGTTCCATTTTAGCATAAGATAAATCTTCTTCAGCTTTTTTTATTGCGGCTTGTTTTTGAGCCATTTCATTTTTAGCAGCTTGACTTTTGTTATCATAGTCTCTTTTTTCAGCAAGAAAGTTATTATAAATCTTTCTTAAATCACCTAAGGTTTCAGCATCTTCAGCATTTACAAGCATTAAAGGTGTAAAACCGATTAAGATAATAATTAATATTAAACTAAATTTTTTCATCATATTTTCAAATGCTTTCTAACCGCTCTAGATGAGCCAAACATTCCGACTACAGAACCAATAATAACTAAAATAGCTGCGGTATATAATATAAATGGCATTGGTTTTACAAGTTCAATTACACCAAAGGAAATAGATCCACCAAATTTTTCATAGATAATAACATAACTATATATTGCTACAATTACGGGAATTAAAGAACCGACAATGCCTAGTAAAAATCCTTCAAAAATAAATGGTAATTTAATAGATATATTACTGCTTCCAACAAGACGCATGATTTCAATTTCACTTCTTCTAGAAAAGATGGTTAGTTTAATGGTATTACTAATTAAGAAAGCCGTTACTAATACAAGAGCGATAACTATAACGATAGTAACAGTTTTAATAACGTCAAATACTGAGATTATTTCTTCAACCATTCCTTCACCATAATTAGCACTTTCAACACCATCGAAAGTTCGGATTTCTTTGGCGGTTGGAGCTAAGTTGTTTACATCATTAACAGTTACAATAAAGGAATCTAAAAGAGGGTTATTCTCTAAATAATCAAGAGTTACTTCAAGGGTATGAGAATAGTTCTTCATTTCGAGTTTCCATTCTTCTTTACTTTTCGCAACCACATCTTTTACACCACTTATTTTATTTATACGATTTTCGATATTTTCCACTTGTTCAGGGGTAGCTTCTTCTTTAGCATAAACAACAATTGTTAGTTCTTCTTCCATGGTTTTAGTAACATGATTTACATTTACAGTTACAATAATCGCTAAAGCGACTAATATTAAAGTTATAGTTGTACATATAACACTGGCCATACTTAAACTAAAATTTCTAAATACACTTTTGAAAGAATCTCTAATACTTCTAATTATAATTCTAAAAGGCTTCACTTGATTTATAACTTCCTTTCTCATGGTCTTGGGCTAAAACACCACTATCTAAGACAATTACTCTTTTTTTCATGCGATTAACTATTTCTTTATCATGGGTAGCCATGATGATAGTTGTTCCTAAATCTTTATTTATGGCATCTAAGACATCCATTATTTCTTTGGATGTTTTAGGATCGAGGTTTCCTGTTGGTTCATCACAGATTAAAAGTTTGGGATTGTTTACAATTGCTCTTGCGATACAGACTCTTTGTTGTTCACCACCGGATAATTCATTAGGGAAACTTCTAGTTTTATCTTTTAGACCGACATGTTCTAAAGCTTTAAGAACTCTAGGTCTTATTTCGTTTCCTTTCATGCCAATACATTCGAGAGCAAAAGCAACATTTTCATAAACAGTAAGTTTAGGAAGTAATTTAAAGTCTTGAAAAACTATTCCTAATTTTCTTCTTAGTTTATATACAGTTCTGTTGCGTAGTTTGCCGACATTTATACCACCAATTTCGACGATACCTTTGGTAGGTTTTTCTTCACGATATAACATTTTTATTAAAGTTGATTTACCACTGCCACTAGCTCCGATTACGAATACAAATTCCCCTTTATCTATGTCTAGTGTTAAATCAGCGATGGCTGCGACGCCATTTTTATATACTTTATAGCAATCTTTGATTCTAATGAACTTCATTAACTACACTTCCTTTACTAGCATCATATTTTACATTATATCATAAAATTCGACTTATTTAAACTCCAAAAAATGGAAAAAGAAAAACTTAAGGATTTAACCTTAAGTTAACTAGCTTTGGAAATTCCTCTAAAGGCTACTTTAGCCGATAAACTTCCTTTTAAAAGAACTGTTTGATTTTGTTTGTCATCATTTTCTAACCATAGGTATAAACGATATTTTTTGGTAGTACCATTTTCACCTTTATTTATAGTTATGTACTTACTACTATCTGGAGCTGTAGGTGATTCACTTACTAAATAATAATCACTTGCTTCACTTTTAGTGGGAGGTTCTGCTGTTGGTTCATTTTTAAAAGTAACATTATTAAAATTTCCTTTTGCTACTGCAGATGTTAATTGTAAATTGCTAACTTCATTATTTGTTACATCAAATAAAGCCCATTTAACCCATGCATTTTTAAAATTCTTAGTGAGACTAAATTCTGTTAAGTAAAATATATAAGCTGCATTACTTATTTTAGCCGTACTAGGTAATGTTACACTAAATTCTGTATAATTATTACTTTTTAGGGCTTCGGTTTCAGTCATTAAAGCTGCGGATGAAACATTAATATATTTATTTGATAGAGTATCAAATGTAAGTTGTAATTCACCACTGTTAACAGTTAATCCGTTTTGACTTCCTGGTGCTTCATGGACTTCATTTAAGAAAAAAGCATGTGAACCACTTATTCCTATTATCATTACAGACAAAGCAATTATGGCAGCTGCTAAAATATTATTTTTTAAACTTGTTTTACTGTTTTCTTCAACATTGTTATTTTGAAAATTATTCTCTTGATTATATTGTGGATTATTTTGTATGTAATTATTTTGAATATTATTATCATTTTGATTATATGGCATATTATTCATAACATCACCCTACTCTAATAATAATTGTATCAAAAAAAGAACATTTAGACAATACCAAAATTTCTTAATCTAAAATTAATTAACTTTTGATATTCCTCTAAATGCAACTTGCGCACTTAATTTTCCTTTTAATAAACTTGTTTGATTATGTGTTTCATCATTTTCTAACCATATATATAAGCGATATTTTTTCACTGTATCTCCGGTTGCTCCTTTTGATATTTCAATGTATTTACTTTGATCTGGAGCAGTGGTTGAACCACCATTAGTACCAGTAGTATCACTAGCAATCAAATAATAATCATTCGCAGGTTTTTGAACTGGATCTCCTTCTTCAGCACCAGCAGAATCATCACTTTTAAACGTTACATTACTAAAATCACCTTTAGCTACTACATTTTCTGACTCTAAACTTAAACTTTCTGAATTACTTGTTACATCAAATAAAGCCCATTTAACCCAAGTGTTTTTAAAATTTTCAGTAAGTGAAAATCCTGTTAAATAAAATACATACGCTGCTTTATTTATTTTAGCTGTACTAGGTAATGTTACACTAAACTCTGTATAATTTTGACTAGCTAAAGCAGTAGCAGAGCTCATCAATTTAGCATTTTGAGCATTTATATATTTATCACTTTCTGTTGCAAAGGTAAGTTGTAGCTCACCACTACTAATAGTTAAACCTTTTTCACTACCCTCTGCTTCATGGACTTCATTTAGGAAAAAAGCATAAGAACCACTTATTCCTATTATCATTACAGACAAAGCAATTATGGCAGCTGCTAGGATATTATTTTTTAAACTTGTTTTACTATTTTCTTCAGTATTATTTTCTTGATTAAATGGCATACTGTTCATAGTTAGTCACCTTTTATTCTAGTAACAATTTTATCAAAAAAAAATCATTTAGACAATACTAAATGATTAATTTAAAAAATTATCTTGATAGTTCTTCGCTATTAATAGATTCTTTCATCTCAAGGTAAGCAAATTTTGCATTAAAAATTATCTTTTGAGATAAGAACCATGGAGTAGCTTGTTCTTGTAATAATTCTATTAAATCATGAGAATTATATAAAGAATATTGAGGTTTTTCGTTAAACATATCATCAACAATACGTTTGGTTAAAAATGTTCTATAAAGTGGATCCGCTAAAAAGTTCTCTGAAGAAACAATGTTTAATAATCTTTTTGCTTCGCTATTTATATTTTCATCTTTTAAACCAAATGCTAAAGCTTCATCTAGATGTGCACTAACATAATTTTTAACAATATCATATTTTACATTAATATTCATAGCCATAAATACCAATTCCCCTTTCTTAAAAGATAGCTAATATACTATCATATTTTTTGGAATTTGTCAAATTTTAAGTAATTTGAGGTGTTTTAGAGTAAAAAAATTGATAAATTTTGTTAATTTACCAATTCTTTTAGTTATTATTCAGTTATTTTTCTTCTTGCGATTAATAATGCACCAAAGCTTAAGATACCTACTGAAATATAAGTGATAATGTTATCTGAAGTTTTAGGGTTTTCATTAATAACATCATCTTTAGTATATTTAGCATATAAAGTTATATCCGCGGTTATTGGTGTTGTAAAATCAAACTTTTTAGTGTATTCTTTGTCTAAATACCAACCGTCTAATTTAAATCCTTCTTTTTTATATTCTGGAATATCACTTTTGTCGATTGTTCTTCCTGATCTTACATAAATAGTTGTTGAGTCTTCACCTTCTACTACAAATTCAACATAGTATTTAGTTACAGAAGAATTCTTAGTGAATCTAGCATATACTGTTTTATTTTCAGTTATTTCACTTGTAGTATCAAAAATTGTATCAAAAGTACTCTCATTATACCAATTTATAAAGCTATAACCACTTTTAGTTGGTTTTGGGATATCAGCAGTATTTATTTTGCTGTTTTTGTTAACACCTACTACTATTACATGTTCATCATCAATAACGAAATCAACATAATATTTATCAGAATTTAAATATTTAGTATTAACAGGTTTATTAAAGTTACCTTTTTCAATAGTAATATCATTTTCATCATCTTTTAAAGATACAACAGGATCTGATGATGTAGTATCAAAATCTCCACCATTAATAGTTACATTAGCTGTAGTACTATAACCATTACTTTTATTATCAACGATAACTGCAGTTCCTAAAGGAAGTTGTATTTTGCCTCCATTTTCTGTTGCATCTCCAACTGAATCTGTTCCATTTCCAGACGCAGTAATTTTACCGCCTTTTATATCAATAGTACCTTGACGAGCAACTATACCAATTTTTCCTGTGATATTTCCACCTTCAATAGTTAAAGTACCAGTTTGAGGATGATATATAGCTGCAGATCCTGTACTTTCAAGATTTCCACCAGTAATTTTTATAGTTGAATTTGTAGTTTGAGAACCATTTCCAGAAACAGCAAAGGATGAAGCTTTGATATTGCCTCCATCAATAGTAACATCTGAATTATTACCAAAGACCCCAATACCATATTCTCCTTCAATATTTACATTATCACTAACTGTAAGTTTTGAACCAGTACCACCTACTGAAATTCCTTGTTTTTCTCCCTTAATTGTTGCTTCTCCTTTAACTTCAACTGTTGAAGTATCATGTATAGAAATTCCAATATCTGTTGTTGCTTCAATATAGGTTTTTCCACTAACAGTAAGAGTTGCACCATTAACTTCTACAGCCGGAAATGCTCCTCCACCAATGTAGTTACCACCATTTAAAGTAACATTTGATCCAGTATCAGCATAAATGGCTATTCCATCATTTTTTTCTACTTTACCATTACCAGTATCATCTTTAAATGTTACATTCCCGTTAGTTATATGAAATACTGTATTTCCACCAGTTCTAGTAATTGTATGACCATTAAGATCTATAGTAATAGTTTGAGATGGAGCATTAATTGTTATCATATCATTTGTAGTTATATTACCTGTAATTGTAATAGTGCCTCCTGATGTTTGAGCAGTAGTTATTGCTTGAGTAAGTGTTGATTCATTATTAGCTTCTTCAGCATACACATTTGGCATAATAACCATACTCATAACTAGTATAGCTATTGCATAAAATATTTTCTTCATTCTTTTCACTTCATCTGTTTATTCAGACTTCTCCTTCCTTGATATGATTATACCCCCCCCCCAACGCAAAAATCAAGGTTTAAGTTAGGTGTTTACATGTTGATTTACAAATATTAAAAAAGATCATTGATTTGTTTTACCAATGATCTTAATTTCTTTAATATTAAATTAAATATTTTTTATTAATTTTTTACTCGTTATTATTAATGTTCCAAAACTTAGTATTCCTAATGTAATATAAGTTGCTATATTATCTAATGTTTTTGGATTTTCATCAATAACATCATCTTTAGTATATTTAGCATATAAGGTTATATTACCTGTTACTCCAGTTGTAAAATCAAACTTTTTAGTGTATTCTTTGTCTAAATACCAACCGTCTAATTTAAAACCTTCTTTTTTATATGTTGGAATATCACTTTCATCAATTGTTCTTCCTGATCTTACATAAATAGTTGTTGGGGTTTCACCTTCTACTACAAATTCAACATAGTATTTAGTTACAGAAGAATTCTTAGTGAATCTAGCATATACTGTTTTATTTTCAGTTATTTCACTTGTAGTATCAAAAATTGTATCAAAAGTACTTTCATTATACCAATTTATAAAGCTATAGCCACTTTTAGTTGGTTTTGGGATATCATCAGAGTTTAATTTTTTTGTATCTTTATTTGCATATACATAATTATGTGTTCCATCGATAATAAAATCTACATAATGTTTATCTTCTGAAGATATGAAAGTTGTTGGTACTGGTTTATTAAATTTTCCACCTTCAACGTCTATTTCAGTTGGAGTGTCGCCATAAGAACTAACTGGATCTGCAGTTGTATCGAATTCTCCACCTTCAATTTTAACTTTTGCAGGATTACTACTATATCCTTCACTTTTATTATCAACGATAACGGCAGTTCCTAAAGGAAGTTGAGGATTACTGTCACCTTCTGTTGCATCTCCAATAGCAGCTGTTTGTCCTTCTTCACCATTGGCAGTAATTTTTCCACCTTTTATATCAATAGTACCTTGACGAGCAACGATTCCAATTTTTCCGGTAATATCACCATCTTCAATAGTTAAAGTTCCCTCTTGAGGATGATATATAGCAGCAGAATCTGTACTTTCAAGATTGCCACCTTTAATGGTTATGGTTGAATTTGTAGTTTGAGAACCATTACCTGAAATAGCAAAGTATTTGGCTTTAATATTACCTCCACTAATAGTAACGTTTGAATTAGTACCAAATACTGTTATAGCATCTCCTGTTGCACTAATTGTACCACCAGTAATATTAAGTGCAGAGTTTGATCCATCAATTGAAATTCCAGTACCTTCAGTACCACTATTAATAATACTTGCATTTTCAGAAATATTAATTGTACTAGATTGGCTAATTATTGCAAAGCCATTATCAGTATTTTCAATTTTAGCATTGCCTTTAACATTTAATGTACCACTTTGAAGAAAAACAACTCCATTATTAGGTATATTTGACTTTACAGTACCATTGCCGGTTAGAGTCAAATTACCACTATTAACATAAATAGCTGTTTTACTATCTGCTCCAGTTATATTATGACCGTTAAGATTAATTGTAACCTCATTGGTTATTTCAATATATGTACTCGCAAGATTTATATCTTGAGACAAAATACAAATATTATTAGCGGTTGATAAACAAGTATTTAATTCGTCTTCATCTTGAATTGAATCGGGACTTAAAGCGAATACACTTGGTACAAACAATATACTCACTAGCATTGTGAATAGCATTAATTTGAATTTTTTCATTTTTTTCACTTCATCTGTTTATTCAGACTTCTCCTTCCTTGATATGATTATACCCCCCCCCCCCCTTAAAAATCAAGGTTTAAGTTAGGTGTTTACATGCTCATTTGACAATTATTTTAGATAATTAAAAAAACATCTTAAATTGTTAAGACGTTTTTATGTTTTATTCTTCTCTTAATTCTGCGCCTAAGCGTTTATTTAAAGATTTAATAATGGTATTCATACTACTATTTATTTCTTCAGTTGTCATGGTTTTATCATCATTTCCTAATTTTAGACCTATAGTAATAGATTTTTTACCTTTAGGAATTTTTTCACCATGATATTCTTCAATAAATTCTAATTCTTTTACTTTACCAATAATGGTGCTTTTAATATCTTCCCAAGTTATATTATTATCAACTAAGATTGCAAGGTCTTTTTCTACTAAAGGTGTTTGAGCTAAATGGATATATTTATTAGTTCTAGATGGATTAGGAATTAGTTTATCAACATTTAATTCAAAGATAGCAACATTACATCTTTTTATTTTAGCGTCCATCATAGTTGCAACTGAAACTAAGCCAAGCATTCCAATTACTTCATCACCTAATTTGATATTTAAGTAACCATTAGAATCAGCCCATGATGGTTTTTCTTCTTTACTAAAGGTTAATTCAGTCATTTGGGTAAATGAAGCCATATTTTCAACGACACCTTTTATTTCGTAGAATAAATCTTTAGGAGAAGCGCCGACAATAGCTCCAGTTAAATATTTTTTATGAATAGGTAAAGTTTCATCTTCTGATGATTCATGATATTCACCTTTTTCCATTACTTGAGCCATTTCAAATATTTTAAAATTCGAAAAATATCTTAAATTTTTAGCAATAACTTCAAGCATTCCTGGGATTAGAGAATTCCTTAGATTAACAAGTTCCGGAGCTGGAGGAGTTGCTAGTTTAATACAATTTGTAGTAGCAATTCTAGCGGCATTAAAATATTTAAGATCTACCCAAGGATAAGTATAGATTTCATTAAAACCACAGCGAAAAGCTAAATATTCTTTTAATTTTCTTTCTAATGATACTTTAGGTTGTCTTACAGCAGAAATAAAATTAACAGGAAGAGGTTTAGCATCAAAACTTTGATAACTTAGAAGTCTGGCGATATCCCCTAGGACATCATCTTTTAAGGAAACATCACCAGTAGAACGCCATACAGGAGCAACTGTATAATATATTCCATTTTTATATTCGACGTCATATCCGAGTTTTTCTAAAACTTTTAAAATAGTTTCTTTTGGTAATGATTTACCTAGACGGATATTTAGAAAATCTTCGGAAACTTCAATTTTACATCTTTCAGTTTTAGTTTGATATTTATCAGTATATTTAATAATTTTACTTTCGGGGAATAACTCTTTAATTAGATTAAGGGCAGCATCTCTTCCGAGATCTACTCTTTCAGTATCAATATTTTTTTCGTATCTAATTGATGCATCAGTTTTTTCGTCAAATCTTTTACCAGTTTTACGGATTGTTGGAGCAGTAAAGTTCGCTACTTCTAAAAGGATTCCTTCAGTATCCGGTAAAATAGAATCTTTTTTACCACCTTTGATACCCGCGAGACCTAAAGCACTTTTAGTATCACTTATTACTAGATCATCGGTAGTTAAAGTAATAGTATTATCATCAAGAAGAAGTAATTCTTCACCTTTGGTAGCATTTCTAACAATAATTTTATTCCCATTTACGTGAGTTCTATCAAAAGCGTGCATAGGTTGGCCAGTAGAAATCATAACATAATTAGTAATATCAACAATCGCATTAATTGGACGCATACCAGTATTTATGAGAATTGCTTTCATCCAAAGAGGAGATTCTTTTATACCCACATTAGCAATTTCAATGCCAACATATCTTGGACATTTAGTTGGTTCTTTTATTTCTACTTCATATTCAGGTAAATCTTGGGGGATAGAATACGTTGGAAGTTCTTTTAAAGGTAAGTCATAAATGGCAGATATTTCTCTGGCTATTCCAAGATGACCCCATAAATCCGGTCTATTAGTTAATGATTTATTATCTATTTCAAATATTACATCATCCATACAGGTAACATCGGCGATATTATCACCAGGCGCACATTTTAAGTCTTTTAAATCAACTATTTCATGATCATCTTTAGGTGGGAATAATTTATCTAAAAAGACTTCTGTGGCACCACATATCATACCATAAGAATCTTCACCACGCATTTTAGTAGCTTTTATAGTAACTTTATCACCTTCACCATGCCAAATAACTTCAGCGTTGGGTTTTGCAACTACAACTTTTTCACCAACATAAAGATTTGAACCACCACAGACAATTTGAACAGGTTTAGAACTACCTATATCAACTAAACAAACCTTTAATAAATTAGCATTGGGATGATCATTAACTTCTAATATTTTACCTACTACTATATCATGAAATTTATCTTTAGTATTTTCAACGGATTCAACTTCAACTGTTCGAAGTGTTAAATCGTAAGCGATTTGTTTGGCTGTTAAATTATCTAAATCTACATATTTTTTGATTAAATTTAATGAAACTCGCATATTATCCTCCTATTTAAATTGATTTAAGAATCTTAGATCGCCACTATGGAACCATCTAATATCATCTACTCCATAACGCATCATAACAAGTCTTTCAAGACCAATGTTTATATAAAAGCCTGTCCATTCTTCAGGGTCTAAATTAGCACTTTTTAAGACATTTGGGTGAATTACACCTCCAGGCATAACTTCAATCCAACCATTATGTTTACAGACACGACAACCTTTACCACCACAAACAAGACATTCCATATCAATTTCATAGCCGGGTTCAACAAATGGGAAGAAACCTTCACGCATTCTTACATTTACTTCACGACCAAAGACTTTTTCTAAGATTGTTTTAATCATAACCATGCCTGATGAAAAAGAAATATCTTTATCAACAATTAAAGCTTCATATTGGAAGAAAGCTCTTTCATGGGCAGAATCGACATCTTCATTCCTATAAACTCTCCCTGGATAGACAAAACGAGCTGGAGCGCCATGTTTAAGCAAATATCTTACGGATGCACCAGTTAGATGGGGCCTTAAGCATAGTCTTTCGTTGTTGCTTTTATTTTCTGTTCCACTTATCCAATAAGTATCCATCATTTGACGGGCTGGATGATCAGGGGCAAAATTTAAGTTATCAAAGGCATATTTTTCACTGCTAATATCATCTTCACTAAAGACTTCAAAACCTAAGGATAAAAAAGCATCATTTAAATCATAACACATTTGAGTTATGGGATGAAGGACTCCTTTTATAGGGGATTTCCCGGGTACTGTTACGTCTATTGGTTCGTCTAAAACACTTTTTTCATCAATTAATTGATTTTCCTTTTTAGTTAATTCTTCCATAAAAGTATTTCTAATTTCTGTTATTGCGATACCAACTTCTTTACGCATTTCTGGTTCAATGTTACCCATGCCTTTAGAAATTTCGCTTAGATCACTTTTTTTACCAGTAAGTATTCTTTTTACTTCTTGTAATTCTTCAAGACTTTTAGCGCTTTTTATTTCGTTTAAGCCTTTATTACGTATTTCCTCTAGTTTTTCTTGCATATATTTATTCCTCCTAAAAATTAAAAAAAATCCTATCTATTGGGACGAATAAAACCGCGGTACCACCCAACTTCTAGGATTACTAGCACTTTTTCGTTTAGAGCACGACTTACTATTAAAACTCCTAAGTATGAAATTCTTAACTTTTTTTATCTTTAAGTATTTTCAGCCTTTGATACTTAATCTCTTTTTTAAGAACTAAAAGTTAATACTAAGTACTTAATCAACATTTATGAGTATATTTTAACACTTAAGAGGTAAAAAAGCAATCAAAACTTCTTTAAAACAAGAAAAAAGCAAGGAAAGAGATTCCTTGCAATGAAGTTTTATATTCTTGCTTACATATGATAAGTTAGAAAAGCAATGTAAGCAAGTATTTTTGTTTATTCAGTTTTTACAATATAAGGATCATTATATAAACCAGTACCTGTAAAATTTGTACCAGACTTAAGGTTTATTACTGGACGTG